>JAGNSM010000068.1:5375-12268 GCA_017988045.1 Fusobacteriaceae bacterium | reverse complement strand
GTTAAAACTTTGTCTCCTACCATTTTTTTAAAATAAGTAGGGTCTCCGTAACTATTGTGTTCATATTCTTGAATGTTTTTTATGTTTCCGTGCTCATCAGTAACGGTTATTTTTCTAAATTTTTCTTCCATATTTGCCTCCATACATTTACTTTTTAAGCCAAAGCTCTATTGTATTTCTGGTTGTTTCCACAATCTCTTCTACCTTGTAATCATCAGGATAGATTGGGTCAAAAAACTTAACTGTAATCTTTTTGGGTCTTGGGAAAATTGAGCCAAAAGGCAATGCTTCGTAAGCTCCATCTATTCCAAAAGGTACTACAGGTACTCCAAGTTCTTTGCTAAGGACAGCAAAGGATTTCTTGAATTCGTTTAGTTCTCCATCTCTTGTCCTTGCTCCTTCTGGAAATATTACCATATTTTTTCCCTTTTTTAAAGCATAAGCAGTTTCTTTTAATGTTTTTCCCAGATTTTGATTAATATCAACTACAATTGTATTAGTATTATCTGCTAAGAATCTTCTATATCCCTTTGGGAAATGCTTTGCAGTAGCCATAAAATAGGTGTTTTTTAAGAAACTCAAAGGTATTACAGATGCCAGAAGTGGAGCGTCCAAGTAACTTTGATGATTAGCTATAAGTATAAAAGGTTCTTTTGGGAGAGAAATATTTCCCTCTTTTTTTACACGAATATAGCTTTTAAAGAATAATTTTACAAAGATTTTTCCTATGTATATTCCAGCAGCGCTAGTTGGCAATTTATATTCTTCATCACCAGAAAGAGCTTCTTGCCAGTCCAGTTGTGTCTCCTCTTTTTTCTTAGCGTTTTCTTTGATATATAAAGATAATTTTTCTACAGTTGCATTATTTGAAAAAATAGCTTCATCAACTATAATTCCAAAGTTTTGAGTTATAAATGCATCAAGTTCAACCATCTCAAGAGAATCAAAACCTAAATCAAGCTCTATATGATTATCAGGATAGATATTTTTATTTGTAGCTTCATGTAAATATCTTTTAAGTATTCGATACTCTTCAAAGTTTGGTTCAACTACATTTTTTCTCTCAATATTTTCGTCATTTATAATCTCTTTTAGTTTAAATCTTCTCAATTTTCCTAGTCTTGTTTTTGGAAGTTCTTCTTTTACCAGCTTTAAACTAAGAATTTTTTTATACTTTGGAGCATGGGCATTGTAAGTATCAATTATACTCCATTTAATAGTTTCATTGATATTTTGAATTTTCATTTCCGCAATCTTTTTGAAATTTGGAAGAATGATTGCCTTCAAAATATTATCATGTTCAAGTACAGCAACTTCTTCGATAACACCATTGGATAGTTTCATAAGTTCAGTTTCAATATCCATTGGATTTATATTTTTACCATTGGACAAGACTATCATTTCTTTGGTTCTACCAGTTATAGTTAAAAATCCTTCTGAATCAATGCTACCAATATCTCCAGTTTTGAAATATCCATCTTCTGTGAAGGCTTCCGCTGTTTGTTCAGGTTTATTATAATAACCTTGGAAAACATTTTCTCCCTTAACAAGAAGTTCTCCATCCTCTGTAAACTTTACAGTAGACATTGGAATTATATGTCCACAACTGCCATGTTTAATTTGTTTGGGTCTAGTAAAAGAAATTATAGGAGAGGTTTCTGTAAGTCCATAACCTTCTATAACTGAAAATCCAAGAGTACCTAAATCTTGTCCTATTTCCAAATCAAGCTTAGCACCACCAGTTACAAAATATTTTACATGTCCACCAAATTCATCTTGTACTTTTCTGAATATTTTCTTTTTTAAGTTTTGAGAATTAATATGTTTTGCAATAGAAAATATTAAATTTGCAACTTTTGAAGCCTTAATTTTATTCATGATTCCTCTATGGAATAGTTCATAGAGTCTAGGAACACCAATTAATACTGTGATTTTATATTTTTTAAAAGCTTCTAGTATTTTATCAGAAGATAATTCCTTTAAGAAAATAATAGTTGAACCAAAATAAAGCGGAACAATAACACTTCCAAGTAAAGGGAATATATGATGTAAAGGTAAAACAGCTAAGAATCTGTCCTCTTTTTCAAAAACTTTATACTCACCAAGGGCAACAGCCATAGCGTGAATATTTCCTAGACTTAGCATAACTCCCTTAGGATTTCCAGTAGTTCCTGAAGTATAAAGGATTAACGAGATGCTTTCTTTAGGAGGAGCAGTTACTGCTTGTTTATTACTTTTATAGTCATCGATTTTATTGTTTTCAAAAAATAAAACATTGACCTTGTAAGGAAGAACTTCAAGGGCTTTTTCAACTTTTTCTTTGGACTCCAAAGTTGTGTACATGTATTTTGCTTCAGAATCTTTTAGTACATAGATTAATTCCTCTACAGAGCTCGAGTAATCAGCAATAACAACGCAACCCTTTTGCTCCCAAATTCCGAAAAAGCTATATATCATTTCTGGCTTATTTGGAGAAAAAATAAGTACCTTTTCTTCTTTTTCAATTTGAAGTTTTGACCCATAAAAATCGCTGTTTTTAATCAATTCTTCATAACTAACAGGTTTATCTTCATAGATTAAAGCTGTCTTTTGATGATTCTTTACAAATTCCATTTTTCTCCCTCTTCTTTGTTTATGAAAATTAATACACAGTAGTTTACCACATGTTTAGTATACTTTGCAATTAGTTCAACCATATATAGGGATTATACTACATTTTCATAGTAGAATTAGTTGCTTTTGAAAATTGTATCTAAATTTTCTTGAACATAAAACATAGTTTCACTAAGAGTATAGAGTTTTCTATAGCCTGAAACCACATCATAAGCTTGAGCAAAATCTTATATATGTTCAGAAAAAGCTTTTAAAACTTCATTTGTATCTCTATGAACTTGAACATGATAAATATTGGTAAAATGAATTCTAACTCCAGTAACACGAGATGTCTTTAGGTTATTTTTCTTTATTTTTTCAAACCAAAGTCCAACTTCCCCATATTCAATATCTCTCATTGTTGGATTAAAAACCTTGTTTTCCAAATCATAGTATCTATGATATTTTTCTTTGTCTATTTTTAAGAGGTCTTTTATTTCTTTTAGACTGTACTCCATATAACCTTGTCTTCTGTTTCCTCTTAATATTAGTTTAAACAACTCTCTAGTGTAACTATATTTAAACTGTAAAAATGCAAGGACATTAATACGACTATAGAAATTTCCACGTCTTTTGGTAGCTCTAATTTCATCAGAAAATTTGTAAATAATTCTGTTTTCTTCTATAACTACTACGTCAAATATATTGAAATAAAGTTTAGTAATCTCTATATTATCTTTAAAAACATGGCAATAAATAGTTTTCTTCATGAGACTAAAAATAATTTTTTGAATTTCGTTTTCATCCATTTTTAATTGGGATTCATCAAATTCTGAGTACTCTTCTTGATAATTAAAGTTGTCAACAAAACAGTCGAATACTTCTTGTTCTTTCTTTGTAAATCTTGGGCTACAATCGATTGAAAAGTCATATACTTCTAAGTTGAAATCTTTATTTTTTAAAAAATAATACATTTTTTCCTCCGTATAAAAAAAATTTTTTATTTAAAAAATTAACGAATTTTTAATAAAATATATTTCCATAAAAGCATTATAATACACAAAACATAATAAATCAATCACTTTTTCAACGATTTTTTGACGTTTTGTAGTGTTTTGACACAAGAACTTATGTGGAGTATAGTCTAGCATATAACACAGAAAGGAGGGCTTATGAAGTTTTCAAATGATTTTTTATTTGGTGCTGCAACAGCTGCATATCAAATTGAAGGTGCGTGGAATCAAGACGGAAAAGGTGTGACTAACTGGGATGAATTCTCAAAAATACCTGGAAAAACCTTTGAAGGAACAAATGGAGATGTAGCTATTGATCACTACAATCGGTACAAAGAGGATGTTGCTCTTATGGCTGAAATGGGATTAGAGTCTTACAGATTTTCTATTTCGTGGGCAAGAATTTACCCAGAAGGAGACGGGAAAGTAAATCTTAAGGGAATTGAATTCTATAACAACCTAATTGACGAATGCTTAAAATATGGCATAGTTCCTTTTATTACTTTGTATCATTGGGATTTACCTTTGAAACTTGAAAAGGAAGGAGGTTGGTTAAACAAAAAGACATCAGATGCATTTGTTAATTATGCAAAAACATGTTTTGAGTATTTTGGTGACAGAGTTAAGAATTTCATAACTTTTAATGAAACAGTAGTTTTCTGTAGTCATGGATTTTTAACAGGAACACATCCACCTGGAATTAAAGATGATGTAAAAAAATATTTTCAAGCAATTCATAATGTTTTTTATACTCATGCTAGAACAGTTGTGGAATACAAAAAGTTAAATCAGTTTGGAGAGATAGGAATAAGTAATGTATTTAGTCCTGCCTTTGGAGTAGACGACAGTAAAGATAATATCTTTGCAGCAGAACATGCTAATGCATATGGGACACACTGGTTTTATGATCCAATACTTTTGGGACAATATCCAGAATATGTAGTAAATGATTTGACAAAAAGTGGAAATATTCCTGAGTGGAATGCGGAAGAGTTAGAAATGCTAAAAAAAGCTGCTCCATTAAATGATTTTATGGGTCTAAATTATTACCAACCTGTAAGAGTGGAGAGAATATTAGGACAAGTGGAAAAGGTAGAAGCAACCAGAGAAAATTCTGCAGGCTCTCCTGGGAACCCAAGTTTTGATGGGGTTTACAAAAGTGTTAAAATGACTGATAAGGTTTATACTAAATGGGATTGGGAAATATCACCAGAAGGTTTCTTATTAGGTCTAGAAATGCTGAAAGAAAGATATGGACAAGTTAAGCTTTATATCACAGAAAACGGTCTAGGAGATGAAGACCCTATCATTGAAGGTGAAATCTGTGATGTGCCAAGAATCAATTTTATTAAAACTCATTTAACAGCAGTAAAAGAAGCAGTAAAAAAAGGAATCCATATAAAAGGATATTTTGCATGGTCAGCAATAGATCTTCTAAGCTGGTTAAACGGCTACAAAAAACAATATGGTTTCATCTACGTAGACCACAAGAAGAACTTAGAACGTAAAAGAAAAATGTCATTTTATTGGTACAAATTTATTATTGAATCGAGAGGAGAAAATTTATAATGGAAAGTTCAAAATTAATGAGTAAAGTTGACAAAATTTTACCAGTTGTATTAAAGTTTGTTAACTCAAAACCAGTTAAATCAATCAAAGACGGGTTCATCTATACAATGCCTTTAACAATTATTGGATCTATATTCTTACTACTTGCTTTTATCCCTGTTAACGGATATAACGAATTTATGGCAAAAGCTTTTGGAGCAGACTGGATGTCTCCTTTATTTCAAATAACAGGAGCAACATTTGATTTATTAGCGTTATTTGGAGTTTTCGGAATTGCTTACAGTTATGTAAAAAATGAAGGAATTGACGGAATAAGTGCTGGAATATTTGCAATGGTATCTCTAGTAATAGTAAATAATTCATTTGTTACACTTGAAGATGGAACTCAAATTGGTGGAGTAGTTCCTAAAGCATTTTTAGGTGGAAAAGGAATGATTGCTGCAATTATTATAGGATTAATAGTTGGAAAAATTTATTCTTATGTAGTAAAAAATAAATGGACTATCAAAATGCCTGAAAGCGTTCCACAAGGAGTAGCAAATGCGTTTACATCTTTAATTCCAGGAATGCTAATCATTACACTTGCATTTATCGTTCATGTAGGATTTAAAGTAGGACTTCACTCAACTTTCATAGAAGTAATCTATAAAGTGTTACAAACTCCATTACAAGGATTAAGCGATTCATTTGGAGGAGCAATAGCAATAGCTTTATTAATCTCTTTATTCTGGTGGTGTGGAATCCATGGTGCTACAATAATAGGTGGTATTATGGGACCAATATTACAATCTAACGGACTTGCTAACCAAGAAGTATTTAATAGTGGAGCAAAATTAGTAGCTGGGCAAAATGCTGCAGTAGTAACTAACCAATTTGTTGACCAATTCATTACTTTTGGAGGTTCTGGTTTAACTCTTGGACTAGTTTGCACAATGCTATATTTCTCTAAATCAAGACAATATAAAGAACTTGGAAAACTATCTATAATTCCTGGATTATTTAACATAAATGAGCCTATTATATTTGGATTCCCAGTAGTATTTAACCCAATCATGGCAATACCGTTCATATTAGCTCCAGTAATATCAGCAATTATGGTTTATATATCAATAGCTACAGGAATAGTTGAACCATTTAGAGCTATTTCAGTACCTTGGACTACTCCATTTATTATAAGTGGATTCTTAATTGGTGGAGTTAAAGCTGCAATACTTCAAATAGCAGTATTTTCAATGACAGTAGCAGTATACTTCCCATTCTTCAAATATCAAGATAAACTTGCATATCAAGAAGAACAAAAAATAGGAACAGAAGCTACAGTTTAATATCTGAAAAATAAAAATCTAATATAACACATGCTTTTAAATATTTGTTACATGTTGTGGGTGGCTTAGAGATAAGCCATCCTTATATAAAAATTTACGATTTGAGGAGAAAAAGGATGAAAAAAATATTATTATGTTGTGCAGCAGGAATGTCTACTAGTTTATTAGTTACAAAAATGCAAAATGAAGCAAAAAATACAGGAATGGAAAGTAAAATATGGGCAATACCTGTAGAAGAACTTTCAAATAATCTGAATGGTGTAGATATAGTTTTACTTGGACCACAAATAAAATATAAATTAAATGAAGTAAAAGCTGTATGTGAAAAACTAAATATACCTGTAGATGTAATTAACATGATAGATTATGGAACTATGAATGGTAAAAAAGTTTT
>JAGNSM010000068.1:3859-5275 GCA_017988045.1 Fusobacteriaceae bacterium | reverse complement strand
AATAACGTTGTTGCTCAAGAAGAAATCAATTATTTTTATAAAAAACTTGCTCAAGGAATTTATAACTTACAATATAGCTTTGACCCTGAAATGATAGTTTTGGGCGGAACCATAAGCGCCAGAAACGATTTAGTTGAATGCATTGAAGAAGAGGTAGAACTAATATTAGCCGAGTTAAAACAAGCTAAAATAAAACCTGTAATCAGAAATTGTCATTTCAGAGGTAGCGCTAACCTTATCGGTGCAGTTAAGCACTTTTTACAAGCTCCCAAACCCTAAATTTCTTATATACTAATGAATAGGAAGGCATTGCCTTCCTATTCTGCTATAATGAAATATTGTGCATCTTTTTTAATAACTTTACCTTTGCCTTTGATAAAATCTTTTAGATTAGCATTTTGTGATAATAAATCCATGTCACCATCAGTATGATAATGAACATAATTTTTTCCATTTACAAATTGTTTACCTATTTTTTCAATAATAAACATATCATATTCTATGTAGCTATCTTTTTTTACTTTTAAACTCTCTTCTACCAAAAAAGATATTCTATCTAGCCATCCATCTTCCAAGATTATTTTTCTTATTTTTCCACATTCATATTTCGAGATAGGTCTAGTATGAACAGCAGAATTTCTAACTTCTCCAACCTTTTCAGCTTCAATTCTATCAACAAAACCTTTGAAATTTGGATTTTTTCTTAATTTTTCCATTAGATTTCCAAAAGTTAATTTTTCATTGGTCTTTCCGAAAACTCTTTTTAATTCAATTTCTAATGCTTTCACATAATTTATATAGGTTCCTGAATAATCAAATCCAGTTGTAGATTCGTTAAGAAAAATGTATTCAGCAGAGGCTATTGCAGATTTTGAACTTTCGCCTAAAAATTCATATTTTTTTCTAGTACTAATTAGAATTTCTTCATAAGAAACTTTTTTACTTGTTTTCTCTTTTTTCTGTATTTCAACAACTTTCATGTGTTTAGAGAGATTTTTATTTTCTTTTTTAAGTCTTTCATTTTCATCTTTAAGCGTATTAAATTCTTTTTTTGCTTCTTTATCTTGAAGGGTATCTACGCTAAAATCCATAAACATTTTAGCAATATCTTCAGTATCACGAGTGTTTAGATTGGCACCTTTATTTGAAGATTTTCTGTCAATATTTGATTCTAAAAGACTTATTTGTTTTTTCAAATCTCGAATCTCTTTTTCCAAAACTTCTACCTTATTTTCCAGTATTTTAGGACTCTTTGAAGCAGTCTTGGAATTTGTAGGTTTAGTATCATGTTCCATAAAGAAATCTTCTATATCTTTTAAATCATGCAAAGTTTTTTTCATAATTACCCCCAATAATCTATATGTATAACAATTATACTTTATTTATCTATTTTATGTTTATAAATTTTATAAATTT
>JAGNSM010000068.1:0-3759 GCA_017988045.1 Fusobacteriaceae bacterium | reverse complement strand
TTCCATAAAGAAATCTTCTATATCTTTTAAATCATGCAAAGTTTTTTTCATAATTACCCCCAATAATCTATATGTATAACAATTATACTTTATTTATCTATTTTATGTTTATAAATTTTATAAATTTTATAAATTTGCTTGAGCTGTATCCAAAATAATAGTTACAGGACCGTCATTAACGAGTTCAACAGCCATATCAGCACCAAATATTCCTGTTTCTACTTTTATTCCAAGGCTCTTGAATTCATCTATAGTTTTTTCATAGAGGTCTTTTGCCTTTTCGCCAGAAGCCGCTTCTGTAAATCCAGGTCTTCTACCTTTAATACAATCGGCGTAGAGAGTAAATTGTGAGATTAAAAGAATCTCTCCCTGAACATCTCCCAAGCTAAGATTCATTTTGTCATTTTCATCAGAAAATATTCTTAGATTAATAATTTTATTACAAAGCCATTTAATATCCTTTATAGAATCATCATGTGTAACACCTAGTAATATAGTGTATCCTTTTTCAATGGAACCAACGACTTTATTATCAACTTTTACGTTAGAATTTTTAACTCTTTGTATAACAGCTCGCATTTTATGTCCTCCTAAAAATCATTATATTAATATTGTAGGAAAAAATAAAAATTTGTAAAGAAATTCTTTTAAGAAAACTTGCAATATTTTGTTAAAACTTATATAATTTTAAGGAAACGGGGTGTTTATGAATACAAATAATAAGAAAACTTGGACGAAATTCCAATTATTTATGCAATTAGGATTATCATATTTATTTTTAGTATCAGTAGGACTTGCAGCTATTGCTAGTGCTAGTTTTAATTATTCTTTGTCAAGATTTGATCAGAGCTTTCACTATTTTTCTCAACAGTTGATTGCGTTCATTTTATGTGGTGTAATGATAGTTTTGATTACATTTATAAAATTGCCTAAAAAATATAGTAGAATGAGAAACTATAAGTTTTTAGAAAGCGATAAAGTTCTTGTAGTTATTTATTTGATTTCAATTGTACTTTTAATTTTAGTCCCAATTATTGGAGAAGAACGTAATGGTGCAAAAAGATGGATATTTGGAATGCAGCCTTCGGAATTTATAAAAATCT
This sequence comes from Fusobacteriaceae bacterium, assembly GCA_017988045.1. Classification (GTDB taxonomy): domain Bacteria; phylum Fusobacteriota; class Fusobacteriia; order Fusobacteriales; family Fusobacteriaceae; genus JAFGUR01. Next base: position 2,656 of record JAGNSM010000068.1, on the reverse strand, counting down.
CATATATTCTTTATGCAGCAAAACTTATGAGTAAACTTGACAAAGAAGATACAAATAATCTTTTTTCTTTAGTAAAAAAATACTGGCCAAATTTTGTATTTTTAGCAATGCTACCTGCTCTTATTATTCTTCAAAGTGACCTTGGAACAATTATCCATTATGCTTGGATTTTTATTTCTATGATAGTCTTATCAAAGTTTAGATTTAGAGATATTTTCGGAACTGCAGCAATTGTTTTTAGTAGTGCTATTCCTTTCGCTTTGACAGAAGGATATAGAATGAAAAGAATTGGTGAATGGTGGGATGGAATAAAGATAAACGGAATAGGTGGAGGATACCAAGTTGAACAATCAGTTATTGGTATGGGAAATGGTGGATTGCTAGGAACAGGATATGGAAATGGTGTTCAAAAATATCAATGGCTTCCAGAGATTCATACTGACTTTATTTTTGCTTCAATAGGAGAAGAGTGGGGATTTTTAGCTTGTTGCTTAATTCTCTTTGCTTTCATTTTAATGTTCACTTCAGGAATTACAATGGCAATCAAAATAAAAGATAGTTTTCCCAAATATGTAACTGTAGGAATAATATCTTATATAATATTTCAAGCAATAATGAATTTATATGTTGTTACAGGGATTGTTCCAGTAAAAGGAATACCGTTGCCGTTCATTAGTTATGGACGTAGTTCTTTAATATCTTTAAGTATCTGTATAGGTTTATTGTTTAATATATTAAGATTTGCAGAATTCGAATAAAAAAATGACCCAATAATACAATGGGTCATTTTTTTATTCCACTTCATTTATGTTCTTTGTGCTTCTTTTTGTTTTTATAAGACTATTTTGGTTTCTTAACTCTTCTTTTAGTTTTTTTATAAAAGAACCCATTTCATCAGCAGAGCCTACAATTCTGTTAAAGATTGCTAGGTATTCTCCAAGCATATCATTTTGAGTATCATAAGGGTATCTAATTTTATGGTCAATTTCGCTCCAAGCTTCTTCAAAAACGGTTCTTACTTGAATCTCTACTTGAATCTCTTCATTTTTGTTAAGAGGAGTGCCAATAAGATAATGTACAGATCTATATCCATACTTTCTTACAATCAGCTCACAACCAGCTTCTTCTACCATTTTTTCAAAGTCAACTCCATCATTGTCACCTTTTCTAATATTAACTTGAGGAGTTTCCTTTACTTCCCATAAATGCATTATTTCTTCATGTATAGCTAACCAATCATCTTTAAAAAGATGTAAAACTCTTATACCAATAAGGTCTGTTACGATTCTTTTATAATTTGTTCTATTAATTCCTAGTTCAACATATTTTTTACCTTTTCTTATTATTTTTTCCAAAAGGTGTTCTGGGTTTTTTACACGTTTTCTAACTGAATGGACAGATTCAGCGTCAATAAGCTTAAGCACAATATGTTGAGAGTCTATTTCCAATTTTGGAACTATATTCGAGTAGTCATCATAGATGGCCACAAGCTCATTCCAGTCTAATCCAGTGTTTTCGAAATATTCTTCTTCTATCAAATATTTCTCAAAAAATTCGTCTCTGTTCAATGACATTTAATTACCCCTTTCCACAACCAAACCACTTCTATAATACATTATAAGCTTAAAAAATGCAAGGCTATTTACTTTTCGTTTAATAATGAGTATAATAGTTTTGGAGGTTATTATGCAAAAAAAACTAGTGAAATCTACAAGTTCTAAAAGCCTATTTGAAAAGGCAAGAGAAGAATATTTATCTTCAATAAAAAAGTACTCGAAAGAGGAAATTTTATTTTTTGTTTTGCAAAGACCCCATAGAGCTCTTTGGAAAAATAGTTTGTCTGAAAACTTTTCTCCAAATATTTCATCATATTTTTCTTTTGTACAAAAAGAGATAAAACTTAATTGGGATTTAGTGCTTAAAAATTCTAAAATTCTCGAAAAAAATATTAAAAATCCAGTTTTTCTAACTTTTGAAAGTTCACAAACGCTAATGATAAAACTTGTAGAATTTTTCAAAGAAAAAGGGAATCTAAAAGAAATAGCACTATCAAATGAGGAATTAGCACAAAAAATGCTTTCAAATCTTTATAATATGGCAACAAACAATATACCTCATAACAATTTTTATAAATTAATTCAGAAACAAGAGCTAAATAAAGACTTGTTAAAAACGGAAACTTATGAGGAACTTACAAGATTACTGGAAGTTTATATAACAAGAACATTAAAGGAAGGCGTAATTGATTATCCTGCAGCCCTTTATATTTATAACAATTCTCTTTTGAGAGATAATCTTTATCTAAATAGTTTAAAGAGATATCGAAAAATTATAGTTACTGAGTTTGAATCTCAAGTTCCAGTAATTACAAAATTATTAGAAAAATTTGAGGAGATTTATCTTTATGAAAATAGTTGTGGTCCTTGTGGTATTTACTTTCCAAATGGTAAAAAACCAGATATTTTTATAAAAAAATTTGAAACTGTAGAGTTAGAAAATAAAGAAGAAAGGGAATTTTTAGATAAACTTAATAAAAATATTTTTTTGGGAGGAAATGAGTCTTTAAGCTCAGAAAATATAATAATTAATAGTAGTTTTCAGTCTAAAAGCCAAATAAATGAATATCTTTTGAAAATAATTAAAAAAATTGGGCAAG
>JAGNSM010000067.1 GCA_017988045.1 Fusobacteriaceae bacterium | reverse complement strand
ATTTATACTAAAGAATTGGATAAAAAATCTATAGAAAAGAAAGAGAGATTGAAAAAAGTTTTTTCATTTATGCATGATAATTACTTTAAAGATATTTCTAGAAAAGATATAATTGATACTTTAGATATTGGAGAAGCTCAGTTTACTAGATTTTTTAAAGAGGTTTCAGGAGCTACTTTTACTGAATATTTAAATTCATATAGAATAATAAAATCAGCATATTTATTAATTTATACAAAAAAATCTATTACTGATATTGCCTATGAAACTGGATTTCAAGATTTATCATATTATATAAAAATTTTTAACAAACAAATGGGAGTATCACCTAATAATTATAGAAAAAATATAGCTACTCAGACATTGAAAAACCTTTAAAAAAATTTTTTTAGAACTACTACTTTAAAATTTAATATGTCTTTTTATACTTGTTACACAAATAAAATATCCTTCTAAGTTTTTAGATTATCTTCAACTTAGAAGGATTTATTTTTTAATCAATTTGCATATTTTTCAAAAAATAGGCATCGATTCTAAAATCTTGCAAAAATTAATCAATTAAAAAATCAACTAATTCTATCTTTGGATATTTTTCAACAAAAGAATTCAGATTCCATTGGTTTTTAAATAAAACAACTTGCTTTCCTCTAGAATCTGTAGCAACTGTTCCAACAGAACTTAAGTAACTCTTTAGTATTTCTGAATCTATAGGGTCTTTAATCCATCTCATAACATTCCATTGACTTTCTTCTAAACTTGTTTCCACTCCGTATTCTTCTTTTAATCTATACTGCAATACTTCAAACTGCAAATTCCCTAAAGCCCCCAATAAAGGAACTGGTCTTATTTGGTGCTCTAAATTAAATGTTTGAACAACATTTTCAGCGATTAGATGATCAAGTCCCTTACGGAAAGACTTATATTTTGAACTCTGAACGTTATTGACATAAGAAAATATTTCAGGAGAAAATTGAGGAATTCTTTTTAAAATTATAGAAGAATTCGTACTTATTGTATCCCCTATAGCAAAGTCAATATTAGTTATAAAACCTATAATATCTCCAGGATAAGACTCCTCTACAATCTCTCTTTCTTTTCCAAAGATACTATGAACATTTGCTAATCTTACTTCTCTTTTAGTTCTTGTATTATATATTTTTATATTTCTTTCAAACTTTCCAGAACATATTCTTGCAAAAACCATACGATCTCTGTGCATTGGATTCATATTTGTTTGTATTTTGAAGATAAAAGCTGAAAATATTGGAGAATCTACAGCCAATATTTCATCATTAGATGTTTCTCTAGGTAATGGTGGATTAGAGTATTTTAAAAATCCTTTTAATAAAAGCTCTATACCAAAGTTATTATAAGCACTTCCAAAATATACTGGAGTTAATATTCCATTTTTAATCTCTTCTTGATTAAAGTCAAAATGTGCATTATCTAAAAGGTCAATTTCATCCATAAAACTATTATATACAGGCTCATCCATCATATTTTTAAAGCTATCATCTGTTAAATTATGAACTGAAACAGTAGCTTTATTTGCACCACCAATAGCTCTTTGAAATAGATGTACCTCTTTTTCTAGTCTATCATAAACACCTTTAAAAAACTCTCCCGAATCTATAGGCCAATTTAAAGGATAAGTTTTAAGTCCTAAAACTTCTTCAATTTGATCCAAAAGTTCAATAGGATTTTTCCCAGGACGATCTAATTTATTTATAAAAGTAAAAATAGGAATATTTCTTTTTTTACATATTTCAAATAGTTTAATAGTTTGACTTTCTATACCTTTTGCAGCATCAATAACCATAATAACACCATCTACAGCTGTTAATACCCTATAAGTATCTTCCGAAAAGTCTTTATGTCCAGGAGTGTCTAGTAGATTAAATTTATATCCTGCATAATCAAACTGAAGTACTGTAGAAGAAATTGAAATTCCTCTTTTCTTCTCAAGTTCCATCCAATCTGAGGCAGTATCCCTTTGACTTTTTTTAGCTGTAACAGAACCAGCTAATTCTAAAGCTCCACCATAAAGTAAAAGTTTCTCTGTTAATGTTGTTTTTCCTGCATCTGGATGTGATATTATAGCGAGAGTTCGCCTTTTTTCTATTTCTTCATTCATAAATTACTCCTTATAATTAAAATTTATTTATTTTTATGAGTGAAAAAGTCTCTGAGCATATACATATTAAATCATATTTAAAATTTTCTATAACAACAGCATCTTTTTCAATTTCTCACTTTCAATTGAACATCACGTTTATTATATCATTTATTCTGTAAATTTCCTATGAAGATATATATAACTTTAATTCGGTAAGTAAAACTAATAAATGCCTAGATATCCAATTCTCCAGCTTGAAAATTATGCGAAATTTTAGAAAAAAATAAGAAAAATTTACTTCAAAAGATATAATATTTTTATCCAATAAATTATATAAAAAACAAAAAGAGCCCTAAGGCTCTTAAATTACTGGTATTACAAGATTTTTTATTATTCCGTCTTCTGTTGTTAATTTTACTTTAATTTTCCCAACTTCATGATTACTTCTAATTACAGCTAATAATTTCCCGTCATAAGTTGTTCTTTCTTTATCATAGAAATTTTCTAAACTCTTAGGGTCTGCACTTCCAAATCCTTGTAAAGTTCCTTGCCCTTCTACCTCTATTTTCACTTTTTTTACCTCGTTCATATTAATGTTGCCGTCTTTATCTCCAAGGGAAATATTTATATAAGCAAGGTCTCTTCCATTTGCTCTTAACTCTGTTTTTTCAATATCAACTTTAATATTAGCAACTTCACTAACTGTTAAAAGTTGGCTTCTACCTATTTCTTTTCCATTTTCATAAGCAACAGCTTCAAGTTTTCCATTTTCATAATTAATATCAAATATTGCTTTAAATCTATTTTCTTCACCAACTTTTTCTTTTCCTAAAGATTTCCCATTCAATATTAATTCTATCTCATCTGCATCAGAATAAACTTCTACTTTTATTGGTTTTCCCTCGAAGCCTTTCCAAGTCCAACTAGCGATTGAATCACTCCAAGACCATTGAGTGGTAAGAGCTTCTTTTCCATAATATTCAGGTCTATGTACTGCAATATAAGGCTCTTTTCTAAGTCCAAATACTATCTCCCTATAATAAGAAGCTGGTCTTCTATTTCCAATTATATCAATATCTCCACAATATGCTATATACCAAGGATAAGCTCCTCCGAACATAATACTTCTATTAAGAGTGTAATCGTGTTTCCCAACACCTGCTTCTCCAAGGTAATCCCAACCAACCCAAGTAAAATCACCAATTATCTGAGGATTTTCTCTCACATATTTCCAGTTTATATCTATCTTTTGTGGTGCAGTTTCTGAACCACAGATTATTCTATTAGGAAAAATTTCTTTTTCAATTCCATATCTTCCTGTCATATAGTTATATCCTGCAATATCTACTCCAGCATATATCTCTTGAGTTGCTTTAGTTACTTCCTCGTGAGCAACAATACTATCCATATGTTTATCTAATCTTACCATAAAATTATTAATTTCTTTTTCTAAAGGTTCATCACCAATTTCTTTTTCTATTTCATCCATTATTTTTCCAATTTTGTCCATAATAGTAAACATTCCATTTACAGAATTTAGCGTATATCTCGTATTGTCTAGTGAACTTAATTTTTCAACTATTTTTAATCCTGTATTTGCACCTCTTTGAGTTCCAGCTTCTGGAATTTCATTTCCAATACAATAAATTATAACACTTGGATGATTAAAGTTTTTCCCCACCACTGCTTCAATATCTTTTTCCCAATTTTCATTAAAATATAGTGCATAATCATAGTCTTCTTTGCTTACATTCCAAGTATCAAAGGTTTCCTCCATAACAAGCATTCCCAATCTATCACAAGCATCTAGCATTGCTTTTGACATTGGATTATGTGCACTTCTTATGGCATTAAAACCTGATTCTTTTAGTATTTTTACTCTTCTTTCTTCTGCATCTTCAAAAGTACAAGCTCCAATAACACCATTATCATGATGAACACAAGCACCTCTTAGTTTTACTACCTTACCGTTAATTCTAAATCCATTTTTTATATCAAGTTTTAGTTCTCTTATTCCAAATTTATTAGTATCCTCATCAATAACTTCATTATCTATTAAAATTTTAGTTTTGCAAGTATATAAATTTGGAATTTCTGTATCCCATAATTCTGGGTTTTCTAAAAAAATTCTTTGTTTTATAGAAACTGATTCACCCATAAAAAAAGTTAATGGAGCTTTATCTATTGCTACTATTTTTTCATTTCTATCATAAATTTCAGTTAATATATATCCTGATTTATTTTTAAAACTTTCATTTTCAACTGTAGTGTCCAACTCAATTAAAGCTTCATCTTTAGATACATTTGGAGTTTTAATTTTTACACCATCTAGTTTTATATGAATTTTATCTCCTACAATAAGCTTAACATTTCTATAAATTCCACTTCCTGTATACCATCTACTATTTTTTTCTGCACTAGTTTTAGCTACAACTTTTATTATATTTTCCTCTCCGTACTTCAAAAATCCATTTGCTTTTATATAAAAATTTGTATATCCATTTAAACATTTTCCTGCAAAATCTCCATTTATATAGACCATTGCATTCATTTGAACCCCTTCAAATTCAAAATATATAGATTTATCCACATAATCCTCTGGAATTAAAAAGTTTTTTGTATAATTATAAACTCCCCCTGGGAAAAACCCTGTATTCATTTTATTTGTATAATCATCTGACCTTTTTTCCAAAATCATAGCATCATGAGGAAGATTTATTAATTCTTTTTTACTATCTTTCATACTAAAGAAATTTGCGCCACTTTTTACTTCCCAACTGTCATTAAAATATTCTCTTATCATTTTTAACCTCCAAAATTTAATTTAATTTTTATATAAGGACGATTCTATATCTACCCAATTATTTTTTATTTGGATAAAAAGTGTATTCTACCCTTATTATTTCATCAATATTTTTACAATATTATTTTCTTTAGCTCACTTTCAACTATCACTAAATTCTCATCATCTACTCTTAAAGGTGGTATTCCTTTTAAATATAAAGGTGTTTTAGCAAACATAAATGGTGCATTTGCATTTCCTAGAGCAGGCCAATATTTTTTAAATATCTCTTTAGCTTTTGTATTAGCTAAAAGTTCCCCCAATGTCATTTCTAGGTTATAGGTCATAATGTAATCTTTTGTTGGTGTATAAGAAACATAATAAGTTCCTGCTTCTACTGATATTATTGTATTTTTACCATCTTTAATATATTTAAACCCTGATTTTGTTAACTTTTTATCATTTATATAAATTGTTTCCGCTTCTGAATCATTTAAAATAAGATCCGTTTCTGTATTAAAAGGAGTTGTAATCTCTACAAGGATTTCTCCATCTTTTGTGATTTTCCATAAAGATTCAAATTTCCCTGAAGCAGTGTTTAAGTAGCAACTTACATTATTTAATCTCCAGTCATAGTAAGGCCTGATTATAGCTTTTTTAAATCCTGCTTCTACCTCATTTATCCCAGCCATATTTCTATACATCCATTCAGCTACAGCTCCATAAGCATAATGATTTAATGAATTCATCCCTGCTGGATTCATTTTTCCGTCTGGCATTACAGAATTCCATCTTTCCCAAACAGTTGTAGCTCCCATATTTACAGCATATAACCAACTTGGTAAATCTTTATTTAGTAAAAGCGTATAAGCTAGTTCATTGTAACCATTATCCGATAAAGCTCTGCAAATATATGGCGTCCCGATAAAACCTGTTTTAAGATGATTTTTATCTTTTTTAAGAAGTTTTGCAAAATCATTTGCTGTTCTTTCCCTATATTCTGGCGCAATATCCATAAATAAACTCAAAATATATGCAGTTTGATTTTTAAGCCCCAATCTTCCTGACTCTGCATAGTATTCAAAAATTATAGCTTTTCTAATTTCTTCAGCTAATTTTGTATATTCTTCAAATAACTCTATTTTACCTAAAACTTCACATGTTTTTGCCAAAATAGTTGTTGAATAGAAATAGTAAGCAGAAGCTATAAACTCTTTTTCTGTTCCGCCTTCAAATCCACCTTCATCTCCATCTAATGCAAGCCAGTCACCAAAGTGAAATCCTGTTGCCCAAAGCTTTTTATTTCCTGATTCTTCATCTTGTTTTCTGATATATTCTACCCACATTTTCATACTTTCAAACTGCTGTTCAAGTATTGATTTATCTCCATATTGACGATAAAGTGTCCAAGGAATTACTGTTGCTACATCTCCCCAACCACTTGAAAATCCTTTTGCTTTATTAAGTGTAGGAACATACTCTGGAACTCCTCCTCCAGTAGTTTTTTGTTCTTCATAAATATCATACGCAAACTTTGATAAAAATGCATAGCTATCCATATTAAAACAAGCTGTCCCTGCAAAGACCTGTGCATCTCCTGTCCATCCAAGTCTTTCTGCTCTTTGAGGACAATCTGTTGGAATTTCCAAGAAATTATCTCTTTGACTCCACATAATGTTACTAAAAAGCTTGTTTACTAAACTATCTCCTGTCTGAATTTCTCCAGTTTCTTCCAAATCAGAATAAACAGCACAAGCAGTAAAATCTTCCAAATTCAATTCATCATGCCAGTTTTCTACTTTAACATATCTAAATCCATAGTATGTAAATTTGGGGCTAACTGTTCTTTTCTCTCCATCTGAAATATACCTGAATTCTGCTTTTGCCGTTCCTAAATTTCCTCTATAAAAGCTCCCATCTTGTAAAATCTCACAGTATTCTAAATGTAATTCATGTCCTTTAGGAGCATTTGTTGTAAATTCTAACCAACCAGTCATATTTTGCCCTACATCTATTATTGTTTCTCCAATTGGAGTTTTTATTATGCTAACTGGTACAAATTTTTTTTTAATTTTTACAGGTAAACTTCTTCTTTCAGTTAACTTTTCATAGCCAAAATCAATTTCAGATACACTATATACTTTTGAATTATCAAGGGTCATATCTACTATTTCTCCATCATAGATATTTCCATCAATAATTTTGCTTTCACTACATTGCCAAGTTTTATCAGTTATGAAGGCTTCTGTAGTTCCATCTTCATATTCAACCTTTATTTCAGCTAAAAATAGATATTTATCTCCATAAATATTTTCATTTCCTTTTCCACCTATTCCATATCTTCCTTTGTACCAACCTTTTCCTATATATGTTTTAATATTATTTATTCCTTCTACAAAACTATCAGTTATATCATAAGTTTGATATTGTATCCATTTATCATAATTATTAAATCCTGGAGCAAAATATTCGTCTCCTACCTTATTTCCATTTATTTCAAGTTCATAAAGTCCCAAACCGCATACATAGGCTCTAGCATTCTTTATTTTTTTAGAAATATCTATATTTTTAATGAATACAGGTAGTTTTTCACTTTCAATATTTGAAGTTATCCATTTTGCTTCCCAATTATTTCTTAATTTTCCAGTTTCAAACCAAGCTATATCACTTGTGCCAAACTCACCATTATCTCCTAATACACTTACTTTCCAGTAGTATTTTGTACATGGTTTCAGATTAATTGGCAACTCAAAAGCCAAGCTATTTAAGCCTTCTTGCTTGTATGAATCATAAACAACATTTTCAAACATCTCATCTAATGCAACCATTATTTGTGCATAAACTTGCTTCTTAGCCTTAGTATCCTCAACTATATATGACAAAGTAGGTTTTCCTAAATTAAACCCAAGAGGATTATTTATTCTGTTTACTTTTAAATTTGTTATTTTCATAAAATTATCCTTTCAATATATTTATATTTTATGATTCATTTTATAACAAATAGTGTATTTATTGACGCCTAATTTTGTATGTTTTTATGTATGTTTTTATATTTAAATTTAGATACAATCTTAATTCAAATTAAATAATACTCAAAAAAATATTAAAAAGTATTTTTCTGAGTATTTACCCTGATTTGACTCATCTCTTTCATAAGTTTTTTTATATTTCATTGGAAGTTTTCCGATAATATTAAGTTTTTTTAATATTTCTTCTTGTATGTATAAAAAAATATTCATATAAATACATTTACTATTTCAAAAAAAATATAAAATTAATTTTTGTATCAAATAAAATATCTATTTTTATTTCTTTAAAATCCATTTTAGAACATAGAGTTGTATAATGAATCATAAACATAAAACAAGGAGATGATTTTTAATGACAAATTCTAAAAAGTTTTTATTAGTTTCATTATTAATTTTAAGTAGTACAGCTTATTCTGCTGAACTGTTAAACAAAGATGGATATGTATTAGATGTTTTCGGACTAACTAATATAGGTGTATCTAGTCAAACTATTAAAATTGATGATTACAAAAACACAAAATCTGGAGTAGATGAAGATGCTGCTTGGTTTCAAGTTGGAATTAAAAAGAGATTAGGAAACATGGAAGCTGGATTACACCTTAGATATGGTGCTGGGTTTGAAGCAAACACTGACAGAACTGGTGGAGATATGTACATTAAATATCATTTCAATGATAAACTATCACTAGAGTATGCAAAATCAGATTTTAAATATACTGATCTTACTGACTACAGTACTGTTGTAGGGAAAAATCTTGGAACAGGAACTCAGTTAGAACTAACTCCTGATGGAATGATATTAGACCCTGTTTTAAGTATGTTGGAAGTAGATTATGGTGTTGCTTTTTTAGGAGCGGGATTAGACGATATTGCCTATTTGTATAAAAGTGCTGGATTTACTCCAACAGGTGGTATTTGGTCAGCACATATGGCTTACTCTGAAAATGCCAACAATCATGATTTAAAACCAGGAGCATTTAATCTATATTATAATACAACTAAGTTTTCTTTAGCAACTTCAGGAGTTTATGCAAGCAGAGAAGCTAGTAATTATACTAATGATAATGATACTGATGACTTTAGTGATGATTATCTTGAAAATATAAAGGCTAAAGATACTGGCTTAACAGTAAAAGGGATTTATTCATTAAATAAAGATATTAAAATTGGTGGTGGAGCTACCTATGGAAATGGAAATACTGATAGTTCCGTAGATGCTAACGACATTGAAACTACTATAATTTCTCAAAATTTATGGGCAAAAACAAAAATAGCTGGATTTGATGTTTTTGCTGAAGTGGCTCATTCTACATCAGTTGTAGATTCTAATAAATCATATATGTCTCACGATAGTGATGATATTATAGAAAATACTTTAGCTTCAGATAAATCTTTAGTTGGTACATATATAAAAATTTCCAAATTTGTTCCAAAAGTTGGAATTCCTGCTGTAGAAATAAAATTAGCACAATCGACTTTTGATAAAGCAGGAGGATTCAAATACACAACTGCACAAAAAAATACTTTATTTGAAATTAAACCATCTTTAACAATTCCTTCTCACAAAGCACCTATGTTATTATATGGAGTAAATGCAACTTTAGGTTCATATAAATCTGAAAATGTTGGCGGTACATCTGGTACTGATGAAAAATCTACTCAAGTAAAAATAGGAACAAGTGTAACTTATATATTTTAATTAGCTCATAACAAACTTACATAATGTAACATCTCTCTCTTAAAACATAAATAGCCAAAAGAGGTAGTCCACAAACGGACTACCTCTTTTAATATATCTTCTCCAAGTTAATAAAAACAATTCCATGGCATTTTACAATCTCATTTACCAAAAACTCAGATTCAATCTCTTTTTTTTCTGTTTTTATATTCATTCTCTCTTTTGATTTTAAGAACTGAAAAAATTCAGATGTAATTTTTTCCGGTGCACCCATTTCAATCCAAGCATCATAAACTGAACCGCTTTCTCTATCCAAATAGTATTTAGTTATAAAATACTTTCCTTTTTCTAAATCAGATATTTTTAATGTAAACTCCAAATCATTATTATTTAAAAAGGCTTCATATCTATTGAATTTATTTACCCCACTAAGATTTCCTTTTTCATACTCTTTATTGTAGTGAACGTAGTTATAAAGTAGTATTTGATAGGAATTTTCTTTCTGAGTTATAAAATAATTATTACTCTTACAAATAAATTCATTCCCCAATTTATTTAAAAGCACAAATGCATTGTAAGAAGATTTTTTTAGGTTATTTATAGTGAACAATCCCATTCCTCCATGAAAAAGTTCTGTTCCCATTCCATTTTCTTCAAAGATATCTGTAAAAGTCCAATAAGCTAAACCACTAAGTGAGTTAAAATTATTAAGTGCACCATTAATAATAAAGGAACTCATATAACAAGTATCATGAACCAAATCCTGAAAAGATGGACTTGAGTTCCATTCACTTACTATAATTTCCAATTTTTTAGGATATACTTCCTGTATTTTGGAATTAATAAATTTTACTGTATTTTTTAAAAAATTATATTCAGTAAATTCTAAATTCCCAGATTTCATTCTATTTATAGACTCAATTTCTTTTGTACCACCTTTCATTCCATAACTATGATATGAAAAAAAATCTATCTCTATATTACTAATTTTTATAAAATTTAAAAATCTTTCTGTCCAGTTCCAATCAAAACATGAAAATGCAGAAGGTCCACCTACTTTTATTTTATTATGAATAGACTTTATCGAATAAAATGTTTCTTCAAAAAAATAATGATACTTTTCTTGAGTTTCATTCCAAAAAACACCTTTAAAGTCTGGATTATTCCATATTTCAAAATACCAAGATACTACTTCATTTTCTCCATATCTCTCTAAAAAATGTTTTACTAACCCTTCTACCAAGCCTTTCCATTTACTCATATCTCTAGGAAAACTAACGTTAACTTTTTGAGCAAAAATAGTCTCATTTTTACTTGCCAATTTTTTGGGCATAAATCCTATATTTATAAAAGGTTTTAGTTTAAGTTGAATCAAATAATCGATAAGTTTGTCTATATAAACATAGTTATAATAAGGTGTCCCATCTTCATCTTCATTGTATATAAACATCTCTTCATTAAAAATATTATTGAATTTTACATATTGAAAATCAATTTCATCTTTTGTTTTCTTTAATTGATATTGTACATCACCTTTCAGACCCATGGCAGCATTTCCAAGTCCCAGAATTTTTTTCCAATATGGCTCTATTTTTTTCTTCTTATGACTTTTTAGTGAAATTTCGAAAAATTTCATCTCTTTACTGTTTTCGTCCAAGGATTTTTCTACATCATTAAATTCAAGATATTTTTCAAAATGCTTAAATATATCTTTCTCTCTAATAAACTTGCTAATCTCATTATCTTCATTTTTTGTATTCAAAGAATTTTTTTTATAAAAGCCAGGAGTCATGTTAAACTCTTTTTTAAAAATTCTATTATAACTTTTGTTATCATTAAATCCATTTTCTATGGCAATTTCAACAATGCTTTTGTTGGTATAAAGAAGTTCATTCAATGATTTTTTTAAACGTAAGGAATTTAAAAATTCAACTAATCCTATATTCATATTTTTCTTAAAAAGCCTTAGCATATATTGAGAATTTAAACCTACATTATCTGCAATATCTTGAACTTTCAGATTGTAATCTCCGTAATTTTTTTCAAGGTATCCTAAAATTTTGATTAATCTGTTTTTATTTGAAATATCCTTGTCTGCAGAAAAATCCATCTCTACTTTAAAATTATTAACTAAGTAAAGAGTCAAATCATTTATTACATCTAGGAATAGAATACTTTTTACCTCTTTATTTTCAGAAAGGATATAAAATATTTTCGAAAAATAACTTCTGATTTTATCGTATTTATTACTAGATATGGCTTTTTCCGTTGAAATACATTTAAATCTAATATACGAAAAATCTTGATAATACCTATTGTAATAGCTATCATCAATAAGAATTTCTAAAAAAGTAGATTTCTGTTTATTTATACTTTGAATGTTTAATAGTTCATAGCTATTTACTAAGGAAAATTCGTTTTCTGATAAAACAGTTTTACCGTCAGAACTCTCCAATAAAATTTCTCCCTGTAATACATATATAATTTTTAGTTCCTTGTGCCAGTTAGAATAGTTATCTTCTAAATAGATTACTTTTATTTCCATAGGAATATTGTCATATGAAAAAAACTTATTTTTCTCCACACAATCACCTCACTTTTTCATCTTAATTATACTACAAATCGTCTTATATTAAAACATAATACCGCAGAAAACTGCGGTATTTATAGGTTTTTATAGTAAAATCTTTTTCAGTTCTTCCGTAGCTTTTTCTATATTTTCGTCAGATACTCCAAATCCCGGAATTCTTCTCAAATCAAGCGGTGATTTTCCTA
>JAGNSM010000009.1:20127-33937 GCA_017988045.1 Fusobacteriaceae bacterium | reverse complement strand
AAAATAACCCTGCTAGAGCATGTGTTGAAGTTGCTAGGCTTCCAAAGGATGTAAAAGTAGAAATTGAAGTTATAGCTGTAGTCTAAATTTAGAAAAATTTTATTTTGTAACAAAAATTATAGCTTTATAAGAAAAGAGTCGAAAAAATAATTTCGACTCCTTTTTATGAAAATTAGAAATTCTAAGATTAATTTTATTTATTTTCCGAATATCTCTTTTGCCAAATTTGTCCAAGCATCAAGAGATTTCATAATTTTTTCTGTTGGAACACAGTAAGAGATTCTAAAATATCCTGGAGAACCAAATCCGCTTCCCGGAACTACAAGTATATTATGTTTTAAAGCTAAAGCTGTAAACTCTTTGTCTGAAATCGGTGATTTTGGAAATAAATAAAAAGTTCCTTCAGGTTTTCTGATTTCAAACCCTAATGAAGTCAAATGATTATAAAGTATATCTCTTTTTTCTTTATAGTCTTCAACGTCAACAATTTCATCTATACATTTTGCTACTGCTTTCTGCCAAAGAGCCGAAGCACTAACAAATCCAAGAGTTCTTGTAGCAAAAGTCATAATATCCATTAAAAGGTCTATATTTTCTATTTTTGGATTTACAGCAATATATCCTATTCTTTGTCCTGCAAGTCCTAACGATTTACTAAAAGAAGTTACGATAATTGAATCATTATAAATTCCAAGTATATTAGGAACTTCATGTCCATCAAATACTATTTCTGCATAAGGTTCATCAGATATTAAAAACACTGTTTTCCCTGTTTTTTCTTTCCATTCTTTAAGTTCAGCAGCAAGTCCTTCTAGAACTTCTCTATTGTATAAAGCTCCTGATGGATTATTTGGTGAATTTATCAGAACAGCTTTTGTTTTCTCATTAAGAGCAGCTCTTAATCCTTCTCTTGTAGGCATAAAATCAGAATTTGTCGTGTCTACAACCTTCAAATTTCCACCATGATTTTTTGCATAAAAACCATATTCCACAAAATATGGTGCAAAAACTATTACTTCTTCATCTTCATTAAGAATAGACTTGAATACAACATTTAGTCCCCCAGCAGCCCCACTTGCCATAACTATATGCTTCCAATCTAATGAAAAATCAAGATTTCTAGAAACATGTTTAGCTACTCTTTCTCTCACTTCAGGAAACCCTGCATTAGCCATATATCTATGAATTCCAGTTTCATCTACTAATTCTTTAATAGTTTCTTTAACTGATCTAGGCGGTTCTTTGTAAGGATTTCCAATTGAGAAATCAAACACATTATCTGCCCCATGTATTTTTGCTAATTTTTCTCCTTCTTCAAACATTTTTCTAATCATTGAAGAATTGCTAACACTATTCATTGCTACCTTTGAAAACATAATAACCTCCTATTACCATTTGTTACTATAACTATAACAAAAAAAACTACTGTATGTCAAGAAAAGGGCTTTGTTTATTAAGCTATAATCAAATGAAATATCTACAAAAAAAAAGATACTTTCGTATCCTTTTATGCTTTTATAAGTCCTTCTATTGCCTTACTCAAAAACTCTTTTTCTACTATTTTATCTATTTTCTCATTTTTTATTAATTTATCAATAAATTCAACTTGCTTATGCTCTAAAATAAGCATAGTATATTTTGCTAAATCCCTAATTCTTTTACTATCGTGATTAATCTCTTCCTTGTGAGAATTCAAAAGATAATAAAGGTTCTCTTCTTGTTTTTTTAAGCTCAAATCTCTAATTTCATGAGCAGTTTTAGCTCCAATTCCTGTTTCATCTAAAATACTTCTATAAAATTTCATCAGTTCAATTTCCCTAATTACATAGTCCAAAGCATTCTCAAAATAATTCCCTAGTTTACTTTTCAAATCCTTCTGGGCTTTAGCAACTGCTTCTCCTGTAGTCCATAAATGAGTTAAACTTTCTATTAAAAGCTCCTCAAGAAGTTTCTCTTTGGAAGAAAACATAAAGTAAAATGAACCTGTAGTCGTATCTAGCTTATCACAGATTTCTTTTACACTAACACTAATATAGCCTTTTTCAAAAAATAACTCTTTCCCTGCCTGCAAAAATTGATTTCTCTTGTTAATAGTTTTTGCCCTCACTAAATAATCCCCCCGTAAAGTCCTAACAATATTTCGATTACTTTAATAAAGTATAATAATAGATTTAATGTTAATAATACAATTCTATTATTACTTGAATTATACAATATTTTTATTATTAATCAAACAAAAAATTATAATTTTCACAAAATTATTAGATTTTATTTATTATTTTAAGAAAAAGTGCAAAAAAACTCCAAAAACAAAAAAGCGTTACTAACGCTTTTTAAGATGGAATAAATTATTTTTATAAATCATTTAAAAATTCATTATTTTTCGAAAGAAATCTTTTTATCGTATCCACTACGCCATTCTCATTATTACTTGGAGCACGATATTTTGCTACCTTTTTAAGTTCTTCATGAGCATTAGCCATAGCAAATGAATACTCAGCTTCTTGCATCATTTCATAGTCATTAAGATAATCTCCAAAGGCAAGTACATTATGAGATGTTAGTCCCAATTTATCCTTAATACCTTTTAAAGCAACACCTTTATTAATATCCTTGTCCATAATATCTACCCACGTTTTTCCAGATACTACTACCTTAAAATCATTTTCAAACTTTTTATAAAATGGATATATTTTGTGTTCAGAATCATTAAAATGAAATAATGCAACTTTTAAAACTTGATCTTTCACTATTAACAAATCTTCTACAATTTCGCAATGATGATAAAATTGGTCTACTACAGCCTTAAACTTAACATCATTACTTTCTATATAAGCACTATTTTTACCACATAAAACTACATATACTTCATCTAATTCTCTTGAAATTTTAATAAATTCATGAGCTGCATTAACATCCAGTTCTTTGATAAACAACTCTTTATGATTTTTCATTACAATTGTTCCATTTTCAGCTATAAAAATAATATCATTCTCATGACCTTTAAATCTTTCTAACAAATTATAATATTGTCTACCACTAGCTACTGAAAAAGTAATACCTCTATTTTTTAATTCAGTAAGCGTATCCCAAAACTCCTCATTTATCTGATGTTGGTCATCTAAAAGAGTTCCATCCATATCTGTAACAATTAGTTTAATCAATTTTCCTCACCTCAAAAACATTTTATCATAATAAATTTTATTTAACAACTCAGAGTATAAAAAAATACCCTTTAGACTAAAATTAATCTATTGAAAGGGTATTTATATTTTTTTTCATTCTGTCGTTATACTCTTCTTTTTATATCTTCCTCATATCCTCTACCATCATATGGTTCAATATGAATAATTACTTCTGCATTTTCATTTATAGTCTTTTTAATATTTTCTTCTATATTATGAGATAATGCATGAGCCTCATTTACAGTAAATCCCCCATCAACCATAATATGAAGGTCTACAAACATATCATCTTCTCTTCCTCTGCTTCTTATTCTATGAACATTTTTAACCTCTGGAAAAGCCTTTAACAACTCTAAAACTGCATTGTTATCAAGAACATATTTATCAACCAAAATAGACGCAGTATCCTTAAATATTTCATAACCAGTATGTATAATTAGTCCCGCAATAACTAAAGATATAATTGGGTCAATAATTGGTGGAAGTCCTAATTTTAGAGCTATCAAGGTTCCTAAAACTCCTATTGAAACAAACACATCACTTCTAGTATGAGCCGCATCAGCTGTAAGAATATCTGAGTTCAAGTCTTTTCCTACTCTTGATTCATAATTAGTAACAAATATGTTAATGATAAGTGTTACAACAAGAACTATAATACTTTCTGCACTTATATTTGGAGTAGTTGGATTAAAAAATTTGGTAAATGCTTCTTTTATAATTGTAGCAGAAACAAAAAATAACATCATAGCGATTCCTAAACCTGCAAGTGTCTCAAACTTTTTATGCCCATAAGGATGGTCTTCATCTTTAGGCTTAACTGCCAACCCAATTCCTATAATACCAATGATGTTAGAAGTTCCATCAGTTAATGAATGAAATCCATCTGCAGTCATTGAACTACTTTGAATCTTACTTCCTATAACAATTTTTAAAAGTGCAACTAGCACATTTGCAAACAAAATTATCCAAAGAACATTTTTTATCTTCTTAAATTTATCAGACATTTATCCTCCTAAATTCCTACTTTAAATTTACTAATCTAAAAATTATAGTATATTCTATACTTAAAGTCAAGAAATGGAGTTATTATTACAGTAGATTTTTCCCCTCTTTAACAATTATGCTAGAAAATTTGGGAACAGTAAAATTTTTCTCATCAATTTTCACTTCTACCTCTTTAGAATTACTATTATGAACTACAGTAATTTTCTTGTCTGGATTACTTATCTCATAAGCATTTATTTTGTATCCAAAATCTAATTTAGTATATTTTCCATTGATGATTTCAGGATTCTCTTTTCTGATTTGAATTAATTTTCTTGTATACTCGTAAATACTATCTTTATTATCCTTTTCCTCTTCTAGAGATATTCCGTCATTTGGAACTGTATACTCTAAAGCCACTGATTTGTTTGGACTTGATGTCATTCCAATTCCTTTAGATTTTTTATACCAATCCATTGGTTCTCTCAAGTTTTCATCGGGCTTATGACCTTGTTGTCCAAGCTCTTCTCCATAATATACAAATGGAGTTCCCGGTAGCGTCATCAGTATGGAAATCGCTAATTTTTGTTTATCAACATCATTTAATAGCTCATTGCTTAATCTAGTCATATCATGATTTCTTAGGAAAATTGTATCTATAAAATTTTCATTGTATTTTTTATAAATTTCATCGCGTTTATTTACCTCTTTTATAAGGTCAACATCATTTCCTCTTGCAGCATCTACAATTAATTCACTAAAATTAAAGTTGAAAGAACTATCCATACTTTCCATAAATTTCCCTACATAATCGGCAGATGTATCCCAGTTTTCTCCTACAATAAAAGCATCTTTATTTATTGACTTTACATAAGAATTAAAATCTTTCCACCATAAATGAGTAACTTCATTATTAGGGTCAATATATTTACTAGCATCTAATCTAAATCCGTCAACTCCCAAATCTAACCAAAATTTAGACATATTTTTAATTTCATTTCTAAGTTTCGGATTACGATAATTTAAATCTGGCATTCCTTCCCAAAATATTCCGAAATACTTGTTTTTCGGTTCTCCATGCCATACTTTTTGGCTCCAATCTCCAGAAGCAAGAACATTATCAAATTCATCTGCCCAAACATAATAATCTCTATAAGGACTTGATTTGTCTTTTTTAGCTTCCTTAAACCACTGATGTTGGTCAGAACTGTGATTCAGTACAAAATCCATAATTACTTTTATATTATTTTTCTTTGCCTCTTTCATAAATTCTTTAAAATCTTCTAAAGAACCATAGTCTTCGTTAATATTTTTATAATCTTTTACGTCATAACCATGATAACTTGGCGAAGAGTTTATTGGCATTAACCAAAGAGCCGTTACTCCCAACTCTTTTAAGTACGGGATTTTTTCTTTTAACCCTTTTATATCGCCTATTCCGTCTTTATTACTATCATAGAAACTTCTTACAAATACTTCGTAAAACACTGCATTTTTAGCCCATTCAGGTCTGTCTTTTGCTATTTTTAGTGATTCTTTTGTAAAATTTTGTAGTTCAGACTTAACTTTTTCTTTTCCCAAAATACTTTTAATTTGATAATCATAACTTTTCCCAACTTCCAAATCATTTACTGTTAACCCATTACCTTCATAAGATTCTATTACTATCTCTCTATCTAGTTTTTTCCCTTTTTCTCCGATACAAAACTCAATTTTTGCACCTTTAGGAGCTTTAAACAGAAACAGGGTTTCTGTAGGACTTTTTTCGATATACTCATTAGCTTTGATAATTAAGTTTTTTTGAGCTTCAGAATTTAAAACTTCTTTTTGAGATTGCTTAAATAAATCTATTTCTTTATTTTCTTTTTCACAGCTATACAGTGCTACAATGACAGATAATAATAACAATAGTTTTTTCATCGTACTCTCCTTTTTCTGTTAGTTTAAAGTTATAATTAAATTTATTAATTTAAAGCATTTTTTAAGATTGTGGATAAATAGGTCAAAATCTTTCAACACGAAGATACAAAGAACTCAAAGATACACAAAGTTAAAAACTAAAACAAATACTTCTCATTCTTTTCCTTTGTGAAACTTTGTTTCTCCTTTCTTTGTGCTGAAGTTAGAAACAATTTTTAAGTTCTTGGGCTTCTGCCCAAACCCGACCAACAACGGTTGCTGGACACCCTATAAAATAAGTCTTAAATTATAATTTTTTTACAATCCAAAAATTATTTTCTTTCACGAAAACGTTTGCGTAAAATGAAAAGTTTTTTCTGTGATACCTAAATCCTAAACTGCCCAAATTTCTCTTTTAATTCATCCAATTCATTGGAAGCAAAACTTATATTCTTAATATTTTTAGAAAGTTTCTCATTTAAAATCTTTGTAAGTTCCAAATTTACTGAACTTTTACTTTCTATTTCTGCAGACATATTGCTTATGTGATTTATTGAGAGATTTATCTCTTGAGTAGCTTCTTTTTGTTCATTGACTACAGAAGTTATCTCTTGAATTTTTTTATTATTTTGAAGAATAATATTCGTAATATCTTCAATGCTAACATTTACAGTTTCACTAATAGCCAGCCCTTCATCAACTGCATTTTTTATTTTTTGATTAGCTCCTTTTACCCTGTCAATTTCATCATGAATATTTCTAAGTAGTTCATCAATTTTATTTGTTTCTCCACTAGTTTTATCTGCTAGTTTCTTAATCTCCTGTGAAACTACCGCAAATCCTCTACCTGCTTCTCCTGCTCTTGCTGATTCTATTGCTGCATTTAACGCAAGCATATTCGTCTGGTCTGAAAGTGAAGAAATTGCTGTACTTATGTTCCCTATAAATTTTGACAAATTCATTAGCTTTTCAATCTGTACATCTGCTCCTTGCACATGACTACTGATTTCATTAATCTGTTTATTCATTTCTATAATTTTCATAATTCCATCTTCAGCTCTATCTATTGAATCATTAGAAAAATCAAGGGCTTCATTAACATTAGTTAGCATTATTTCTGCCCCGGCACTTACTTGCTCTATACTTGCAAGACTTTGCTCAGTGCTGGCTGTTTGCTGAATAATATCATCTAAACTTACATGAATTGCATCTTTTAAAGTATTTAAAGTATTCTCGTTTAATTCTTCTACCTCCTGTATTATCTCATAATTCATAGCTACAGTTGATTCTAGTTTATTTTTTATGTCTACCAATATTGAACTTATATTTAATCTAAAATTTTCATAAGAAGTTATTAATTCAGATATTTCATCTTTTCCTTTTTTCTTAATCTCAATCTCCGAAGTAAAATCACCCTCTGAAAGTAGCTTAAACTTATTTGAAATAAGAATAATAAAATTAATTACTGATTTCTTAAAATAAATCATAGAACCAAGAATAATTCCAACAAGAGATAAAGCTCCTATGGCAAAAACTATTTTGATACTATTGTATTTATTCGAGTAATCGCTATAACTTGTCCCACCAGTCAATATCCAATCGTATTCTGGAAGATAGTTGTAATAAAGAAATTTATCATGCCCTTCAAACTTATAATCTAAAAAATTATTAGACAGATTTTCTTCTTTTAGCTTTTCAAGTTTAGGACTTATTTCTGTAAACTGTTTTCCTATGAACTCATTGTTTGGATGACTCATTATAGTTCCTTGATTTCTAGAAAGTAACATCAAATAACCTGTTTCTCCTATACTGCTTTGATTCAAAATACTACTTAGGGTATTCATATTAATATTAAATCCTACTACTCCAAAGATTTTTCCATTTTTATAAACAGGTTTTGTTATTGAAAAAGTATAAAGATTTCTTACTTTATCATAATATGGGAGGCTTACTGTAAATTTCTGAGTTTTGGCAGTTTTACTATACCACTCCTCTTTTCTTGGGTCATAGCCTGTTGCCATTGGTCTGGCAGGCATTGATTTAAAAAGTCCGTCTTCAGTCTTAGCGAAAAATAGTAGTGTATATATATCTTTATTGCTCAGAAGAGAACCTCCAAATCTAAATCCTTGTTCTTCTCCTTCATGTTGAATAATATTTGCTATTAATTCCAAATCACTATTGGTATTTTTCATAAGACTATAAAGATTAGTCTTAGCACTATTGGTACTATTGACACTATCCCCTTTTCCAATGTTATACATATTATTTAATCCTAGATAAAAAATTATATACAGTATTCCTAGACTAATAGCAATAATAGTGGAAAATAAAAAAGTCATTTTCTTTTGTAATTTCATTTGACCTCCTCTTTAGATTAATTAAAATATTCAGTAGTTCTAATTAAAAGCTACTAAATTAAGGCAGTTTTAAAAATCGTGGCTTTTGCAGCTACCTTGCGCCAACCTGACGTTGGACGCTAATAAAATCGAATCATTACACTTACGATTTTTTAGATACTCTTAATTTTTGAAAGAAATTAAGAATAATCTTATACAGAGTGAACGCATATGACAATGTTTGAATATTTTCCTAGAAAAAAAGATATAGTTAAACTATCAATGTCATTAAGTTAAGAGAATGCAAATTCTACCTCACCCTAACCCTCTCCTAAAAACAGGAGAGGGAACTCTTTAAATACTAAGTTTTGTAGCCCTTCTCCTAATTCTAGGAGAAGGTGCCGAAGGCGGATGAGGTTAAATAAACAACTTGTATTCTACAAAGAATCTCTAACTTAATAACATTAGCTAAACTATATCCTTTTTTCTATTTTATACATTCTGCATTCCCAAGGTTTCAAGTATATCTCTTTATTAATAAACTCTTTTTCCCTATCATAATTAGAAATTATAAGCTTCTTATCTGTAAACTTCATAAATTCCAAAGGAAGTTTTGGTTCATTATTTGATAGATTAGTAATTACTATGTATTTTTCATCATTAAGTTCTCTTTCATATGCAAAAATATCCTCATGTTCTTCTGCTAACATTTTGAATTTTCCATAAACTAAAGTATCACTGCTCTTTTTAAGTTTAATTAAAGTTTTATAAAAATTAAGTATAGAATTTTCGTCATCTAATTGAGCTTCTACATTAATCTTTTTATAATTTTCATTAGTTTCCATCCAAGAATCAGCATCAGAAAAACCAGAATTTTTACTATTATCCCATTGCATAGGTGTTCTCGCATTGTCCCTAGAGATTGCATAAACATATTCCATTGCATCTTTTTCGCCCATTCCGTGAGCTACTTTTTCCTTATAAATATTAATTCCTTTTACATCATCATACTTATCAATAGAATTGTATCTAACATTAGTCATTCCTATCTCTTGCCCTTGATAAATAAATGGCGTACCTTTTTGCATAAAATAAGACAGTGCAAAGGCTTTTGCACAGTTTTCTCTGTGTTCCTTATCATTTCCCCATCTAGAAACTACCCTTGGAATATCATGATTTTCTACAAATAAAGCATTCCACCCATCATTTTCAAGTGCGTACTGCCATTTAGCCAAAACTTTTTTATATGCTTTAGGGTCAAATCCCATATTATTTTCATAATCCCATAATTCAAGATGTTCAAATTGAAACAACATATTGAATTTACCTTTTGTTTCACTTGCCCATAAAGGGGCTTCATCAGCACTTACTCCATTAGCTTCCCCTACAGTAACTACTTCATGTTTATCAAAAGTTTCTCTCTTCAGCTCATCTAAGAAATCGTGAATTCCTTCAACATTCATATGATTATCAAAAGAAGAAACATATTTCAAACCTTTTGGATTAGGCATATCTGGAAGTCCCACAGCTTTTTTAATGTGACTTATAGCATCTACCCTAAATCCATCTACACCTTTATCTAGCCACCAATTTATCATGTCATACAGTGCTTTTCTTACATCTTTATTTTCCCAGTTAAGGTCAGGCTGTCTTCTTGTAAATAAATGTAAAAAATACTCTTTAGTTTTCTCGTCAAACTCCCAAGCAGAACCTCTAAAAATACTTTCCCAGTTATTTGGTTCATTTTCCTCTTGCCCTTCTCTCCAAATATACCAGTCTCTTTTAGGATTATCTTTTGAACTCTTCGATTCAATAAACCATTTATGTTCATCACTTGTATGATTAATTACCAAATCAATAATTAGCTTCATTCCTCTTTTATGAGTTTCTTTTAAGAGATTGTCAAAATCTTCCATATTTCCAAAATCTTCCATAATATCTTGATAATCGCTTATATCATAACCATTGTCATCATTAGGAGATTTATACATTGGACAAATCCAAATCAAATCTATCCCCAAACTTTTTAAATAATCAAGTTTACTTATTATTCCTGCCAAATCCCCAATACCGTCTCCGTTGGAATCCATAAAACTCCTAGGATATATTTGATAAGCTACCGCTTCTTTCCACCATTTCTTTAACATATTCCCTCCTTTTGCAATCGCTTGCACAATTAGATAAAAAATAAAATCCATATTAAATGAATTCTTCTATTAACTAGAGTATAGCAATAGATTTTATTTTTTTCAATAGATTTTTTATTTTTTTAAACACTTTGATTTAAATACATACATTTTACTCATTTTTTTAATAAAATGATTCTCTTTCTATAAAGTCACAATTAACTATGAAATGTTTATTTGGATTCTTGATTCCTTCTAAACTATCAATTAATAGTTTTGTTGCCCTATATCCCAGCTCTTGAGCATTAATATCCATTGAAGCTAAAGGCGGATTTTGATAGGAAGCAAGAGGAATGTTGTTAAATCCTGTAACAGTAATGTTCTTTATTTTTTCCTCATTTAATTTTTTTAGAACACCTATTGCAAGTAAATCATCAGTTGTAAAAACTGCATCAAATTTTTTTCCACTTTTCAAAAACTCTGAAATAAGTCTATAGCCAGTATTTTCACAACAATCTTCATCAATAAGAACATAATTTTCATCGAAAGAAACGCAGTTAACTTCGTGAGCCATTTTATATCCGTTATATCTATCTTTTGTCACATTCCATTGAACTCTTCCACCAACAAATACTATATTTTTCAATCCTTTTTTAATAATTCTCTCGTTTAAATCATAAGAAGCCTTAAAGTTATCATTATCTACCCATAAAGTTTCAGCGGTATCCTCTGGTCTACCTATTACTACAAATGGAAACTCTTTTTCTTTTAAAAACTCTATGGTTTTATCCTTTTCCTTAGCCCTCAAAAGACAAATACCATCTACAAGACTACTGTTACAAAGTTCTTCTACATAATTAGACTCATCATCTTCATCTTTACTAAAAGCATAAGTAATAAAGTAATTCATACTTTGGGCATAAAGACTCATACCCTTCATTGCTTCTATAAAAAAGTGATTTGAAATCAAATCTTGAGCTTCATTAGGAAGAACTACCCCAAGCATATGCCTTTTTTTATTAGCCAGACTTCTTGCTATAGCATTAGGTTTATAATTTAATTTTTTTATTGCTTCAAAAACTCTAGCTTTTGTTTCGTCACTGATTTTTTCATTATTAGACAAAACTCTGGAAACCGTTGAAGTAGCAACATTGGCTGCCTTCGCCACATCTTTAATTGTTACTTTCATATAAACTCCTTTAACCAACATAATTGAACTATATATTTTTATAATAAATATCCAAAATTCAATACTTATAATCTATTTAGATTCTATTGTATAAAGGGAAAATTGTCAAAGCCTTTTCATGAATGCAAACGATTTTCACTAGTAATTTGTGCTATACATTACTATTTTCAATGAATTTTTTCTTGAAAAATTTTAAAATTGAAACAAAATGTACTGAAAAAACATTTATATTCAAAAAAATTATTGACAAAAAATGAAATAAGATGTATAAATTGTTTGTTCAGATATTTATCTCATAGATTTTTTTAAATATCTAAAAAATTTATAGATAAAATCATCTAAAATATTGCAAATATAAAAAATGAGAGCTATACTCTATTAAAGAGTATAATTTTTTTAGAAAATAGTGCAATCGATTGCAGAATAAAGAAAATTTGTTTTATATAAACAATTAAGATATGTAATAAAAACAAATACTGATGAGGAGGAAATATGAAAAAACTGTTGATTTATGTTTTGTCTGTACTTACAATTGTTGCTTTAACTGCTTGTGGTGGTAAAAAAGAGGCTACCCCAGAAAGTGTTCCTGTAGAGCCTGTAACAATTGATATTTATCAATTTAAAGTAGAAATTGCCGAAGCTTTTGATGAACTAGCAAAGGAATACATGGCTGAAAATCCAAATGTTACTATCAATATAGAAACTGTTGGAGGAGGAGCTGACTATGGAGCTTCTTTAAGAGCTAAAATGGCTTCAGGAAATGAACCTGCAATATTTAACGTTGGTGGACCACAAGATGTTTATGACTGGAAAGATAAATTAGTAGATTTATCAGATGTCCCTGTTGTAAAAGAAGCTTTTGACGGTGCTAATGCTGGAGTTACTATGGACGGTAAAGTATACGGAATTCCATTTACTCAAGAAGGGTACGGTTTCATTTATAACGCTGCAATACTTAATAAAGCTGGAATTAACCCAGATGAAATTACAAGTTATGCAAAACTTGAAGAAGCTGTAAAAAAATTAGATGCTAAAAAAGCTGAGTTAGGGCTAGAAGCTGTATTTGCTGTTGCAGGTAAAGAAACTTGGGTAACAGGATTACACTTCACTAATGCTGCTTTATCTCCAGAATTTGAAAATGTATTCAATGCATTTAATGCTAAAAAAATTGATTTTAAATACTCAGAAGGTATGAAAAAACTATTTGATTTACAAATAAATTATGCTAAAAAACCTGTTAACTCAGTTGATTACTCAACACAAGTTGAAAAATTATTTTCTTTAGGAAAAGTTGCCTTTATGCAACAAGGAAACTGGACTTTAGGTGCTATTAAAGGAATAGACGAAGAATTAGCTGCAAATATTGGATTCCTTCCTATGCCTATAGTTGGGGCAAAAGAAGATAGTATTCCAGTAGGAATTCCAATGTACTGGACTGTTAACTCTACAAAAGATGAGAAAACTCAAGCTGCTGCAAAAGCTTTCTTAAACTGGATGTACACATCTGAAAAAGGAAAAGATGCTATTATCAATAAATTTGGATTTATTCCTCCATTTAAAGGTTTTGATTCACCAGATTTACAACCAAAAGATGCTCTTGCAAAAGATATTATGAAATATGCGTCTGCTGGAAAAACTATTCAATGGGTATTTATGGGATATCCTTCTGGATGGGGAATGGAAAAAATTGGTGTAGATTTACAAAAATATGTTGATGGAAAATTAACTTGGGATCAACTTATTGAAAATGGGAAAAAATCATGGGAAGAAGCTAGAAAACAATAAATTTAATGCAACTACTCAGATATAATAAACATAGTAACATCTTTTATAGGAGTGGTGAGGAGTAATCCTTACCGTGGGTGCGGGCTACGTCCCGCAAATCCACCTCCCTCGCGCGCCGAAGGCGCGTATAAAAAGTGATAATTAAAGCTTTTTAGGTTGCTGAGTAATTTCTAATAATTTGAATAAATTGGATTTTAGGGTGGGAGAGAAATATGAAATATAATAAAAAATGGTTTTGGCTATTTGTATTACCAGTATTGGCAGCATTTACCGTTATCGTAATAATACCTTTACTTACAGGTATAT
>JAGNSM010000009.1:0-20027 GCA_017988045.1 Fusobacteriaceae bacterium | reverse complement strand
TGAATAAATTGGATTTTAGGGTGGGAGAGAAATATGAAATATAATAAAAAATGGTTTTGGCTATTTGTATTACCAGTATTGGCAGCATTTACCGTTATCGTAATAATACCTTTACTTACAGGTATATACTATTCCTTTACTGCTTGGAACGGTAGGGTTGACCAAGTTCCACAGTTTGTAGGATTAAAAAACTATATGTTGGTATTAAAAGATGAAGGATTTAAAAGTGCATTTATATTTACAACAAAATTCACACTTGTATCTATAGTAATTGTTAATGTTGTTGGATTTTCTTTAGCTTTACTTGTTACTAGAAAACTAAAAATGTCTAATTTTATGAGAACAATATTTTTTATGCCTAATTTAATAGGTGGTTTAATCTTAGGATTTATTTGGCAATTTATCTTTGTTGGCGTTTTTCAAACTATTGGTGAAGCTTTTAATATTACCTTTTTACAAGGTTGGCTTTCCAATGAAAAAACAGGATTTTGGGGATTAGTAATTATTCTTACATGGCAAATGGCAGGATATTTAATGGTAATCTACATAGCTGCCCTACAAAATATTCCAAAGGAGCTTATTGAAGCTTCTGAAATTGATGGAGCCAATGCTTGGGAAAGAGTAAGACACATAATAATTCCTATGGTTGCACCAGCTTTTACAATCAGCATATTCTTAACTCTTGCTAATTCATTCAAATTATTTGACCAAAATTTAGCACTTACTAATGGTGGTCCAGGAAATGCTACAGAAATGCTTGCACTAAATATTTATAAAACAGCTTTTACCTTCTCTAAATATGGTGAAGCTCAAGCTAAATCTATAGTATTCTTTATAGTTGTAGCAGGAATAACTCTTGTACAAGTTTACTTTAGTAAGAAAAAAGAGGTGGAAATGTAATGGAAAGAAAAAAAAGTTTGAGAATAATTTTATATATTATAGGAATTTTTACATCATTACTATATGTTTCACCATTTTATATATTGATAGTTAATGCTTTTAAAACGAAAAAAGATTTGTTCGTAAGTACTTTAAAACTGCCAGCTCACTGGACTGTAAAAAACTTCCAAGTAGCAGCTGATAAACTATCTCTTCTATGGGATAATACAAGTAGCTTTTGGGGCTCATCACTTTTTAACTCGTTATTTATAACTATTGGGTCAGTTACAATAATTGTTATATTTACCTCTATGGCAGCATGGATGCTTGTAAGAACTAAATCAAAAGTTAGCACAATTATATTTTTTATGTTCATTGCAGCTATGTTAGTACCTTTCCAAGCAGTAATGCTACCGCTTGTAGCACTTTCTGGAAAATTGGGACTTCAAAATAAATTTGGTCTTATATTTATGTATTTGGGATTTGGTTCAAGTCTTTCGGTGTTCTTATATCATGGATTTATAAAAGGGCTTCCTATTTCTATAGAAGAAGCTGCCATAGTTGACGGATGTTCTCCGTGGCAAGTATTTTGGAAAATAGTGTTTCCAACACTAAAGCCTATTCATATAACAGTTGCTGCTCTTAATGTAATTGCTGTATGGAACGATTTCCTTCTACCTCAATTAATGATTAATCAAAAAGGAATGCAAACTATTCCACTTAAAATGTTTTTCTTCTTTGGAGGATATTCAAAACAGTGGCATTTAGCAATGGCAGGACTTCTTTTAGCAATAATTCCAGTAATAATCTTTTACTTCTGCGCACAAAAGCATATTATTGAAGGAATTACTGCAGGAGCAAACAAATAATCACCCACCTATGTTAATAGTTTTTTATTAACAGTTACAATAGCCTTAAGCTATACCTTCTCTCCCTATTTAAGGTATAGTTCTTCATTAAGGCAAAACAGCACTTTGACAGACTTTAGTCTAGAGAAGTGCTGTTTTTATTTGAATTATCTTATTTCATTTGATATAATCTTTATAAATATTTAATTTTGGGAGGTTCTATGCTAGAAATTAAAAAAATATCTAAAGAGTTTGATAAAGATTTGGAAAAAATAATTCGTGATTGTCTAATTGAATATAAGCTTAATATTCCCGGAACTGCATGGGAAGACCCTTATCTTGATAAATTTAGTGAGTATTACAAAGATATTAATGGCGATTATTACATAGCATTTTGGAATGGAGAATTAGCAGGTGGTTGTGGTTATGGTCCTCTTCCAGATGAAGCAAATACTTGTGAATTACAAAAGTTATATATCAAAAAAGAATTAAGAAAATATGGAATAGGTCAAGCCCTAGTGGATAAAGTAGAAAAAGAAGCTTCAAAAGATTACCAAAAAATCTATTTGGAAACTGCTGAATCAATGGAATCTGCAATTAGATTTTATAAAAAAAATAATTACAAGTCACTTTGTACTCCCTTAGGAAATACTGGACATAACAGTTGTGGAACTTTTTTTATAAAAGATTTAAAATAATAATAAATTAAAAACTGAAGACAAAATCTTCAGTTTTTTTACTTTATTAATCTTCTCTCTTAGTTGACAGTTCAACTAAAAATTGATAGTATAAATTGTTGAACTTTCATCAATTATTGGGAGGTATCTATGATAAGAGATATAGAAAAGCTAATTTTGAGAGAGATTGGAGCTGTAAGCCGTTGCATCTATTCCATTGGAGATATAAAATATAAAGATAAAAATCTTCAAAGAGGACAATTTATATTTCTTTTAAGAATATGTGAAAATCAAGGAATTAATTTGATTGAGCTTTCAAACTTAATGAAAGTAGATAAGACTACTAGCACTAAAGCTGTTCAAAAACTTATTAATGAAGGCTATTTAGAGAAAAAAGAAGATTCTTTAGATAGAAGAGTTTGGCGAGTATATCCCACATTAAAAGGACAAGAAGTTTATAGATATATTTCCCATGAAGAAGAAAAAAGTAGTGAAATATATTATAAAGATTTCTCAAAAAAAGAAAAAGAAGATTTATTTATTTTACTTGAAAAAATGAAAAAAAATATAGAAGGTACTTGGAATGAAATTAAGAAACCTAAATCTTCCAAAAAATAATTTATTAAGGAGTTTTGAATGTCATCTGAACGAAAAAATTTAATATTAATTTCAACTTTTTACATGCTATTCTTCATGGCTGGAGGTGTTATAAGTCAATATCTTCCTCTATTCTATTCAAATGTTGGATTTAACTATAAAGCTATTGGAACAATCCTTTCTATCGGGTCTATAGCTTCTGTAATAGCACAGCCCTTTGCAGCATCATTTAGTGATAAATCTAATAATAAAATCAATATTTTCAGAATAATTATGATTTCTACTTTTACCAGTATATGGTTTGTATTCTTTTCGGGAAATCGATATATTTTAATGTTAATTGCAGCTTCTATTTTCTACGGATTTTCTGGTTGCTTACAACCTCTTAATGATTCTATTGTAATTGAGATGTCTAAATACAAAAATTATAAATATCAAACTATAAGGCTTTTAGGTTCACTAGGTTTCGCAATAATGACAGCCTTCACTGGAATTATTGTAGCCAAAAAAATTGAATATATTTTCCCTATGTATGCAGGAATAATCCTTTCAGCTTTTGTAATTTCATATTTTGTTCCTACTGTAAAGACTAAAAAATCTCATTTATCTACGGCAAAATTTACAGAACTGTTTAAAGATAAAAAATTTGTTTTCTTCCTTATTTATGCATTTTTGCTTTCTATTACCAATGCCTTTTTTAACTCTTTCCAAGGAATTTATAGTAAAGAAAAAGGAATTAGTCTGGCTCTCATTGGAATAGGTTCAATGATTGGTTCTTTTAGTCAGTTTCCTGCTATGGCTTTTTTCTTAAAACTAAATAGAAAATTTGGTATGAAAAATCTTATGTTAACTGCTGGAATTGCATACGCTGTTAGATGGCTTCTATATGCTACAGTTCTTAGCTCTAAAACAGTCTTATTTCTTTGGGCAACTCATGGATTAACATATATATTATTATTTCTTTGCTTAGTTGAATATACAAGAGAGAATATAGCCGATGAACTTTCCACAAGAGCATTAGTTTTGATAAATCTCATATTGTTTGGAATAAGCGGCATTACAGGAAGTGCTTTAGGTGGACTTTTATCTACAGCTTATGGGATAAAAAATGTTTTTTTTATGTGTAGTATAATTTGTATTATATCTGCTTTATTGTTTTACTGGTTCTATCCTGTGAAATCTGAAAAGCAAGAAAGTATTATAAACGGCAACTTAAAATAACAATATTAAATTTTAGCACTATCTTGAATTTATTATACTTAACTATTCCAAAATAATTGCTTTTAGTTTTGAATCATTCCGTATAAAACTTCTTTTCAACTTTAATTTGAAATTTTAAAGGAATCTTATAAAAAAAGTAGAATATTTAATTGAAAATAAAGTATAAATAATATAGAGAGTATATTTATCCTTTACAATATGCTTTTATGGGAGTTGGTGTTTATGGTAATATACATGGAAGATTATATTAGTCGTGACCCAGGATTTTTATATGAAACTATTAGCGAAAGTATTGAGCGTGGAATAAGAATTGTTATTAATTTTAAAGGCGTAGATATTATTCCTATGGAATACTTGAAAGAAAGCGTTGGTCGTATACTAGAAGAAAATAGCTTTGAAACAATAAAAAATAAATTGAATTTTATTAATGTAAAAAGACAGATAAGATTCGAACTCTCTGAACTTGTTAAAGGCTATCCTAATTAAATTGTTTCTAGTATTTTCAGTAGAAAATTACATTAATTTTGTTTGCTAAAATATATGAGAATAGACAAGGAAAATTTCCTTGTCTATTTTATTAACGAATATAAATATTCAATCTCATTTTTCCAAATAGTTTCATCTATTGTTTCCAAAACAATAGGAATATCATCAAATCTTTCATCATTCATTAAAAGTTCAAAAAATTCTAGCCCTAATTCTCCTTTTCCAATGCTTTCATGTCTATCTTTCTTACTAGCTAAAGGAACCATTGAATCGTTAAGATGTACACCTTTTAGATATTTGAATCCCACAATTTCTTCAAAACTGTTCATTGTTTTTGTATAACTATCTTTTGTCCTTATGTCATAACCTGCTGCAAACATATGGCAGGTATCAAGGCAAACTCCAATTCTATTTTTATCAATAGTTCCATTAATTATGTAAGCTAAATGCTCAAATGTATATCCTAAATTACTTCCTTGTCCCGCTGTAATCTCTAAAACTACATTTACATTTGGCACAAGCTCATGAGCTTTATTAATACAATCGATTATTAAATCCATAGATTGTTCTTCTGAAATCTCTTTCAAATGACTTCCCGGATGCATATTAAGATATAGCAAACCTAATTCATTGCATCTTTTCATTTCATCTACAAAAGCTTCAAACGACTGATTTCTCTTCTCTTCATCTGCATTTCCAAGATTGATAAGATAACTATCGTGGGGTAAAATATATTTTGGTTCTATCCCAATTTCTTCTATTCTTCTCTTGAATTCTAAAATATTTTTCTCTTCTAAATCCTTAGCTGTCCATCTTCTTTGATTTTTTGTGAAAAGTGCAAAGGCCTTTGCTCCAATCTCTCTTGCATTATACGGTGCATTCTCAATTCCACCTGTTATCGATACATGTGCCCCTATTCTTTTATTTCTAATTTTAATTTTCTCTTCAATTTCTATATTTGTCATAATTTTATCACCTCGTTTAAAAGTATATCATATTTGTATAGAAAAGAAAATACTCTTGAGCTTGCAAAATTTCTTATAGCAAAATATAAAGTTCCTGCTACAAATGTGGTAAGGCATTATGATGCACCAATAAAAAATTGTCCAAGTGCGTTTTCTAAGAATGATTGGACTAGATGGAAAGAGTTTAGTAGAAAATTAGAAGAATATATCCCTTTGCAGTTTCACCAGCTATGATTACATGTCCTCCAACTTCTGCAGAGTTAGAATATTCTAGTACCTCACAAGTTGTAGCTTTTTTCCCTTTGTTTTTTTCTAAAAATCTAACCAAGAGCCATCTTTTTTTACAAAAAACAAAAATATGTTGTGAATATATTAAAAAAATAGTAAAATTGGTGTATTCTTTTTAGATATTAATATAGGAGAGTAATTCAATGGCAAAGAATATTGATGATTTAATGAAACATCTTAGAAATAAACATAATATTAGCATAAGTGGTAGTTCACAAAAGAGAGAATTAAGAAATATAGGGTATTTTCACGGATATAAAGGTTATCGATTTATAAAAAACAATCCAGCAAGAATTTCTTTTACAAACTTTGATGAAATATTAACATTCAATGAGTTTGACATTAAACTCAAAAGTATTTTTTATCCCCATGTTATGTTTTTAGAAACAGCGATTAAAAATTATGTTTTAGAAGAAATTATAGCTCACTCTTCATCCAGTGATATTGATAATGTCATAAAATCATGTTTAACACATTATAAGTCACTAGCTGTCAATAGTAAAGGTTATAAAGATGAACTTCAT
This sequence comes from Fusobacteriaceae bacterium, assembly GCA_017988045.1. Taxonomy (GTDB): domain Bacteria; phylum Fusobacteriota; class Fusobacteriia; order Fusobacteriales; family Fusobacteriaceae; genus JAFGUR01. Next base: position 13,542 of record JAGNSM010000009.1, on the reverse strand, counting down.
AAAATGTTAAATACAAAAAATATAATTAACTCAACTGTTGCAAGGGATTATAAAAAAAACAAAGCTGTAATTACTCATTTTCTCCATTCTTATAAACCTATCCCCATATGGGCTATCTTTGAAATAATATCCATGGGAGAATTAGGGTCTTTTGTGCATTCTTTAGATATAGACATTAAAAGGAAAATATCAAGCTCATTATCTTTTAACCAATCACTTGATACAAATGGTTTATTAATTGAGAAAATAATTTATTGCTTAAAAGATTTAAGAAATGCAATTGCTCATAATGATGTAATCTTTGATGTTAGATTTCAATCATCAGGTATAGATAAAATTATTGGACAAAATATCCAACGAGATGGGAATATTTCTAATGTTGACTTTAAATCTATTTTTGATTATTTTATTTTAGTCATATTTATACTAAAAAAATTAGATGTATCTAAAATAAAAATAAAGGAATTAGTAAATACTTTTGAAAAAAATGTTGATGAGTTTAAAAGCAAGATTGCAATTAATTATTTTTTCTCAATTTTTGGTACAAATTATAATAATAAACTATCTTCTTTAAAAACTTATATCCAACAAGAAAATTATTGACGTTTCAGATATTATGGTATATAATAAATTTAGAATAGAGGTGGTTAGTTTGCGGACGCCACTCAGAAATGCCTGATTAGTCGGGCATTTCTTATTTTTTGAAGAAACTAAAAAATACTCCTCGTAAGAAGTGCTTCTCTTTTCTCCGTATCCAAATATATCAAGCTAATACTCATAATCCCCTATCAGTGCAAACTCTTTATCAGTAACTAGTATTACCATTTTTTTTAAATTTAGAATATTCTAAATATCTGTCATGATTATTAATTGTTCCACTGCCAATCAAATCATTATAATGACCAATTTTAAATAATGAAAAAACAAATTTATTAATCTCAGGTTCTCCAAACAAATCAAAAAAGTAAGCCATGTTGATGTTTTCATGTGCACAAATTCTGTTAAAAATCTCTTTAATTTGTTGACTGATTTTCTTTAATTCGCTAAAAGAAATAGTTAATTCATTCTCATTTTTCATATGAGTAGCCAAATCAAAATGCCCAACTTTTTTAGTTCGATATTTTCTAATGTTTTCGGAATTTTCCTTTAAATCATTAAGTAAATTTTCTATATCTGTAGAACTTTCTATGTAAGTATATAAGCTTTTAATATTTAGATTGTTATTTCCTGATATTTGAGAATTATCACGCAAATTATAAATAGAGTTTACAATATCATTAATAAGAACATTTTGAATTTTTAAAAAAAATTCTGGTGCAATACTATTGATTAATTCTATAGTATTCTTCTCGATAAATAGTTTTTCAATAATCTTTATACTAAATTCCAAATTACTAATTATAAAAGCTAGATTCTTCACAACTTCATCAACAGGGTACTCTAAATCTTTACTGTTAATTTGAGCTTTTCTGTGCATTTGTTCTAATTTACTTCTGACTCCGTTATTTAAATTATAGTAGTCTTTAATATTAATAGGTTCGATACTAAAATCGAAATAATAATTCAAAACACAATTAATCATTACTCTAGTATCTAATTTATAAGTTTTGTATTTTCTTTTTAGCCTCTCCATATTGAGATATAATTTATCTTGTTCCTTCTCTATAAAATTAGCAATGATACTATCAGGAATATCTTGTATATGATTATAAATAATTTCTTCTACAAGTATTTTTTCATCCATAACTAACTCCTTTTCCTTTCCCCTAATGAGACTTTTGCAATAATTTTATCACCTCTTTTGAAAGTACATCATTTTGGTATAGAAAAGAAAACAGCTCCCTTACAGAAGCTTATCTAAAATTATCTCAACAATATAATAGCTTTGTAATAAAGCTTACTTTTCGCCTTCCTTCCCCTTAGAATTATAAGTAACTAGACTTAAAAGTCCTTGACATAAAATATAAAATTTAGTATTATATACAGCGTAAGTTTAATATTTATAAACTTTATTGTTTTTGAAAAAAATATATTTTTCCTTTAAAATCACTATCTTTAAAGGATTATAGAATTTTTAAAGTATAATTATTTAGACAATAAAAATTAATTTCATCACAAAAAAACTTTTTTTTAATAAAAAAGTTTAGTAATATTAATCTTACAAGCGATGTTAACTGTTATACAAAAGAAATTTAAACTGGTTTATGGAGGGAAAAATGCAATTAGAAACTTTAGGAAGACACATCTTAGTGGAATTCTACAACTGTAATGAGGAAACTATGAAAAGTCCTGAACTTATTGAAAAATTTATGAACGAGGCTGCTAGACGGGCTAACGCTACAATAGTAAATTCAGTATTTCATCACTTTAATCCTTATGGAGTAAGTGGAGCTGTAATTATTTCAGAATCACATTTAGCAATACATACTTGGCCAGAATTTGGCTATGCAGCTGTAGATGTCTTTACATGTGGGGACAAAATTAATCCTTGGACGGCTTTTGATTATTTAGAGGAAGTCTTTGAGGCAGATAGAAGTGAGTCTTTTGAAATTCCTAGAGGGATGGTTGAAAAAATAAGAAAATATTCTCCAAAAGATTTAGGAAAAATAACTTTTAAGCCTGAATAAGCGCTTAATTTTAGGAGGTATTTATGATAGATTTATGGTTTACAGAGAAACACTCTGAAGGAGCAAAATTTTCAATACACGTAAAAAAACATTTATATTCAGCAAAATCACCATTTCAACAAATTGATTTTTTTGAATCAGAAGAGTTCGGAAAATTCTTTACACTTGATGGAATAATGATGGCCAATGAAAAAGATGAATTTATTTATCACGAAATGATAACTCACGTACCTTTAGCTTCAAATCCTTTAATAAAAAAAGTATTAGTTATTGGTGGCGGAGATGGTGGAACTGTAAGAGAACTTACAAAATATGCTTCTCTTGAAGAAATCCACATGGTAGAAATAGATGAAATGGTTGTAAAAGCTTGTAGAGAATACTTGCCTATTACTTCATGCAAACTTGACGACCCTAGAGTAAAATTATACTTTGAAGACGGTCTTGCATTTGTAAAAACAAAAAAAGACGAGTACGACCTTATTTTAGTAGATTCTACAGACCCTATTGGTCCGGGAGAAGGATTGTTTTCAAAAGAATTTTATGAAAACTGCTTTGAGGCTTTAACTAAAAATGGTATACTAATAAACCAACATGAGAGTCCTTATTATCCTTTTAATGTAAGAGAGATGAAAAGAGCTCATAACAAAATCAAAGATATATTTCCAATTTCAGAAGTATATCAATTCCATATGCCTACTTATCCATCAGGACATTGGCTATTTGGTTTTGCTTCCAAAGGAACTAACCCTTTGAAATTTGATGCCAAAAAATGGAATGATTTAAAATTAGAGACTAAATATTATAATACAGAGATTCATAGTGCATCTTTTGCATTACCAAATTATGTCAAAGATTTATTAGCAAATTCAGATGAAGAATAATTTTTAGAATTATCGAGAGGAGAACAAAGATGATTGAAAAAGGAAGAGTATTATTTACTTCAGAATCAGTTACTGAAGGACATCCAGATAAAATGGCTGACCAAATATCAGATTCAATTTTAGATGCTATAATTAAAGAGGATCCAAAAGCAAGAGTAGCTTGCGAAACTTTAATAACTACTGGTTTAGTAGTTCTTGCAGGAGAAATCACTACAACAACTTATGTTGATTTCCAAAAACTAGTTAGACAAACTATCAAAGAAATCGGATATGACAGAGCAAAATATGGTTTTGATTCTGAAACTTGTGGAGTTATCTCTGCTATTCATGAGCAAAGTCCAGATATAGCAATGGGTGTTGACGAAGCTCTTGAGTCAAAAGAAGGGTCTATGAATGACGCTGTAGAAAATGTAGGAGCAGGAGACCAAGGACTTATGTTTGGTTATGCAACTAACGAAACAGAAGAATTAATGCCTATGCCTATTATGCTTGCTCACAAATTAGCAAGAAAACTTTCTGAAGTTAGAAAAAACGAGACTTTAGATTACTTAAGACCAGATGGTAAAACTCAAGTTACTGTTGAATATCTTGATGGAAAACCAGTAAGAATAGACACTATCGTTGTTTCTACTCAACACGACTCAGAAGTTGAGCACGCTAGAATAGAACATGACGTAAAAAAATATATTATAAATGAAGTAGTTCCAGCTGAATTATTAGATGAAAATACTAGATATTTCATCAACCCAACAGGAAGATTTGTTGTTGGAGGACCTCACGGAGATGCGGGACTTACTGGTAGAAAAATAATCGTTGATACTTATGGTGGAATGGGAAGACATGGTGGAGGAGCTTTCTCTGGAAAAGACCCTACAAAAGTAGACAGATCAGCTTGTTATGCAGCAAGATGGGTTGCTAAAAACATAGTTGCTTCTGGAGTTGCTGATATGTGTGAACTTCAAGTTTCTTATGCAATAGGAGTTGCTCACCCTACTTCAATCGCTGTAAATACTTTTGGAACAGGAAAAGTTTCAGATGACAGAATTGTTGAAATAGTTAAAACTGTATTTGACCTAAGACCTGGAGCTATAATTAGAGACCTTGATTTAAGAAGACCTTTATATAAACAAACTGCTGCATATGGACATTTTGGAAGAACTGACATAGATGTACCATGGGAAAAAACTAATAAGGTAGAAGAAATTAAAGCTTTATTAGGGTAATTGCTTTATCCAAATTTAGGAGATGATTTTGTGGAAATTGGTAAGAAGATTAAAAGGTTAAGACAAGAGAAGTTTTTGACTCAAGACGAACTAGCTAGTAGATGTGAACTGTCTAAGGGTTTTATATCTCAGCTTGAAAGAGACTTAACATCGCCTTCAATATCAACTTTAATTGACATTTTAGAAGTTCTTGGTACTAACCTTAAAGATTTTTTTAATGAAGATGAAGATGAAATGATAGTTTTTACTAAGGATGATATTTACGAAGTAGAAGATAAAGATTTGAAATACGGTATTGAATGGATAATCCCCAATGCACAAAAAAATATTATGGAACCTATATTAATTACCCTTGATGAAGATGGCCGTTACAAAGAAGAAGCTGCCCATGAAGGTGAAGAGTTTGGATATGTTCTGCAAGGAACAATAAATATTCATATAGGTAAAAAGAAATATAAGGCTAAAAAAGGCGAAAGTTTTTACTACAAGCCTAGACATAACCACTATATTTCTAATGCTTCTAAAGCTAAAGCTAAAGTTTTATGGATAAGTACACCTCCTTCATTTTAAGGAGTTCATAGAAAAAGTCGGATATTTTATCCGACTTTTTGTTTTAAAATACCATTTTAGCATTAGCTCCTATGATAAAATTAGGAAGGCTGTAATCTCCTGTGTAACTATTTGAACCAGTTCCAAAATATGAAGTCAAATCAAATCCAAAGGTTAAATCATCATTTAACTTATAAGAATAAGAACCATTTATTTGATGAGCACTATCACTAAAACCACTTAACAAATTTAACCCTAATGTTGTGTCTTTATTTATAAACTTATTAAAAGTTAGAAAATTCGCCAAGTAAAATTTCCCATCAGTATAAGGATTATATTTTAAATAACTTTCTTTCTCTTGTTTTGAATAGCCTGCTCCATTATAATAAAATTCTTGAATAAGCATGATAGATTTATTTTCTTCATCTTTCCCTACTTTATCAAATGTCTTGGAATAACCTACTGAACCTTGTAAAACAATCTTATTTCCTAATCCAATATTAATGCCATCTTGATAAAACTCTACTTTTTCTCCATCTTGAATGGCTACTTCTCCAAAAGTTTGCGCTCCTCCCAAAGAAGATGCAAAATCCAAAGAAAAAACTACACTGTTATCTTCTCCTAAACTAATAGCTCCAATAGAGTATTCTGTTTTTTTGAATAAAAACTCATACTTCAAAGCCAAATCTAAATCTTCAACATTTTCTTTATCTTCAGCTTTTATATATGCATAATAATTTTTTGTTATACCTTGTGGAACATGGATTTTTATTCCATAATTCCCAGTTCGACTTCCTGTTAAATCATCAATAGTTTTGTCTCCAATATTAATAAGGTCACTGGGATTAAAAAAATATCCTCTACCCCAAGCAAGATTCTGTTTTCCAAGTCTTACATAAACTTTGTTTTCCAAATTAAAATCAAAAAACATCTCATTCAGTTTTAAAAAATCTTCTGTTGTGTCCACATTATATTTTTTTAGCTCTACACTAGTAAAAGCCTTCATTCCGTCATTTAGTCTAACATCTAAATATATATTAGATTCTATTGATGAAGTAAAATCTCCTGTATCTGCTGGTTTATTTGTATAGTTAGAATATTTGGAGTCAAAAGAGAAATCTCCTGTAAAAGTTGTGCTTTTTTTTAATAAATCTGCTGCTACATCTGAGATACTTAGATTATCATCTATGTCTTCAGAAAAAAAACTTTCAGAATTAAGATTTGGTGCTTCTGCCATTATGTTATCAATAAAAAAATCTTCTTCTATTTCAGTATTTTCTACAGAAAATATGCAAAAACACAATAGGAAATATGTAACGTATTTTTTCATTTAAGCCTCCTATTTTTTTAATGTTCCTAAAATTATTATACAAAGTTCTTTTGCTTTTTGAAATTTATACTCTTTAATATTTTTTTCTATTTGGGTAACTTCTTTAGAAAATCCTAGATTTATTAATGTACCATAAAGAATCTTAAATTTATCATGAGAATTTGCACTATAATTTTCAAGAAGTTCCGTAAGCTCTCTCAATTCTTTTTCCAAATCAACATTACTTAAAATCTCTTCTGTCATAATCATTTTATTTTCTGCAACTGTTTGAATTTCTGATATTGCCTCAGAAATACTGTACGATAGCTCTTCCCATTCCTTTAATTCTATTAGATTTTGCATGTTATCCGATTCTTTTTCTAAGATTCCAGCTAAGTTTGATATTTTCATATTACCAATATTTCCTGAAACACTTTTTAAGGTATGAAGCCTTAATTTTATAGTTTTCCAATCTAATTTCTCAAATAAATATTGAAGTTCTGGAATAAAATTTTTATAAGTTATCTCAAATTTCTTTAATAATTCTATATATACTGGTATTTTTTCAGAAACTCTTGGCAATGCTTGTTTCACATTAAAATTTCTTAATTTGATACTTAAACTATTAATGGATTCACTATTTTCTTCTCTTGTAGTATTTTTAATCTCAATTCTCTCTCTTTTTCTAGGTTTTATCCACTTAATCAGAATATTAAAAAGTTCTACAATATCAATAGGTTTTGATAGATAGTCATTCATTCCTATTTTTATAACCTTTTCTTTTGTCCCCACCATTGCATCTGCACTTAATGCAACAATTGGCAAATCCATAAATTTCTCATTTTTTCTTATTTCTATGGTTGCATCATATCCATCTAATATAGGCATTTGCAAATCCATAAGTATTAAATCATACTCATTTTCAGACAAAATTTCAATAGCATTTTTTCCATTATCTGCAATATCTACAAAAAATCCTTCGCTTTCTAGATTTTCTTTTGCAATTTGTTGATTTATTTTACTATCTTCTACCAACAGAATCCTTGAACCTCTGATTTCATTCAATAATGTCCTATCTTTTACTTGAATCCCTTCTATTTGAGCTTCCAAATTAAATATCCTTATGATTTCTTCATACAAAGCTAGATTACTAATTGGCTTATGCAAAATATTATTTATTCCAAATAAACTTGCCTCATTATGAATATTTTCAAATCCATAATTAATAAGTAAAAGAACCTTTGGCAAAGTATTTGGATATTTTTCTTTTATTTTTTTCCAAGTTTCTAGTCCATTCATTCCCGTCATCTTACTATCTAATACTACAAACTCAAATTTATCATTTAAAATTTCTATCGCTTTTTCCCCAGAGTTAGCTTCTTCTACCTTCATTCCAAAGCTTTCCAGATAATTCTTAATAATAGCTCTAGAAGTACTATTATCATCTACAACCAAAGTATTCATATCTTTTACTTTCTCTAAAAATTCTAAATTTCTCTCCGATTCATTATTTCCCAATTCAAAATTTGCACTAAAATAGAATTCCGAACCTTGTCTAAAAATACTATTCATTTGCAATATCCCACCCATTACATCAACTATTCTTTTAGATATTATAAGCCCCAATCCTGTTCCACCATATTTCCTTGTAGTCGAATTATCCCCTTGACTAAAGGCATTAAAAAGTCTACTCATTTGCTCCTCAGTCATTCCAATTCCTGTGTCTTTTACTGAAAAATAGAGTTTCACATTCCTATTATCCAACTCTTCAATGCTGATTTTTAATAGAACTTCCCCTTTTTCTGTAAATTTTATTGCATTACTTACAAGATTATTAAGAACTTGAGACAACCTTAATGAATCTCCCTTTAATTTTGAAGGGATTCTAGTATCTTTTGCAATAATAAATTCAAGATTTTTTTCTGAAGCCCTCACACCATTTATATTCGCAATATCTTCTAAAACATTTTCTAAATCAAACTCAACAAATTCTAATGCCATTTTGTTAGCTTCAATCTTAGAAAAATCAAGTATATCGTTAATTATTCCAAGTAGATTTTTTGCTGAATTATTTACTTTTATTGCATAATCTTTTTGTTTATCATTAAGATTTGTTTTTTCTAAAAGATGTGTAAGCCCAATAATTGCGTTCATTGGAGTTCTTATTTCATGGCTCATATTAGCCAAAAATTCAGATTTAATTCTTGTAGATTCCTCTGCAAGTTCCATAGATTTTTTCATTGCAAGTTCAGAATTTTTTATATCAGTAATATCTATAAACCAACCTAAATAACCTGCTTCCCCTTCATATTCAATTCTTTGAACTGTTGCAAGGGTTTTTCGAATTTCATTTTTCGAATTATACATATCAATTTCATAATTTTTTACATATCCATTTTCTTTTAATTCTTCTAGCATTCTCTCTCTCTCAAATAAGTGTACATAAGCATTTCCTGAAAACTCTCCAACTTTAAAGTTAATCAAGTCAGATATACTGGAATTTACAAATTTTATAATATTATTTACAGAGATTGCAACACCTACTGGAGCTACATCCAATATTGTTTTGAGTCTTTCTTTTTCTACAATTACTTTTTGTTCTGAAAATTTTAAATCTGTAAAATCTGTTACAGAACCACATAATCCAAAGCATTCTCCCATTTCATTAATAAGAGGAACTTCACTAATATGAAGATAATGCACTGAACTATTGATAGTAGAAGTTATAAAATATTCAAAAGTTAATGGGATTTTTTCAATCATAACTCTTTCTTCAATTTCAAATAATTTTTCTAGTAACTCTTTTATTGAAGAATTGCTTTCATACTCTTTCATAAGATTGTCTTCTTTAATGCCAAGCATTTTACTAAAAGCATTATTTCTAAGTAAAAGTTTACCTTGTCTATCTTTTATAAATAAAGCCGATGGCACATTACTTATCATAGTATCAAGAAGGTTTCTGCTATCTTTTAATGCTTTTTGCATTTCTTCTAATTCTTTAACTTTATCAACCAATTCATTGCTTAATTCTTCTGCTTCTTCTACCTTCATCTTAATTGATCTATTTTGCTCCTCTACCTCTCTTGTTCTCTCTGCTATTCTTATTTCCAGTTGACTATTATTGTCAGCTATTTCCATAAGTAGATTCTCTTTGTCTGTGTCTTGCTTGTCTACCTTTTTTAGAAGCAAAAGTATATAAATAAGTAAAATAAAATTGATAATAAATCTAAGAGTATTAAGCTTGTCCAAAATGCGTGTTAACTTTATAGACGTATCCATTTTTTTAGTTTTCATAATATTTATTGTAAATGTCAGTGTTTTGGAATACAAAGAACGATAATAAACATAATTAATATTGTCTACAGTTTTAGGACCCTTTATTACATTATTTTCTTTTGATTCTTTTATGCTATTTACTTCAATTTCAGATATTAGTTCATTCAAACTAGAAAGTTCCTTTAGATTTTTTAATATCTCTAAATCAACTTCTTTTATCTGAACTTCCATAATTATATGATTAATCTCTTTAATCATTTTATTATATTCTTCCTCTTTTTCGTATAGCCCTGTTACTATTATAGCTCTTGTCAAATTAGCACTATTATGTTCTAAAGAACTTAAATTGGATGATATTTCATCAATTTTCAATAAATCATTTTGAGTTTTCACAATTTTTTTATTAATATTTACACTAACAAGAAATAAAAAAAGTGTAAATACCATCATAAAATAGATTATAGGAATAAACTTATTTATTTTTATATTCTTCATAAGATACCTCACGAATTTTGACATATATATAGCTTACTTCATATGTTTACTTTTCCTCTAATAAAATAATCAAAAAATAAAAAGAAGCAATTCCTAAGAATTACCTCTCTTTAAACTATATATTTTAGTGTTTATGATTTACTTTATACAAGTAATAATAAATTACTGGAATAAATATCCCACCTGAAAGAATATTTCCTATAGAAACATTTAATAAATTTTTTAACATTTCATGATAACCGAAAACACTTGGATCTAACATTTTAGCCATACTCAAAATATACATATTGGCAACACTATGTTGGAATCCACAAAGTGCAAATAACATTACTGGAAACCATGATGCTAATAACTTTGAAGTCAAATCTTTTCCTGCATAAGTCATCCAAACCCCTAAAGCAACAAGAATGTTACAGAAAAATCCACTTATTATTCCTTCTGTTGCTGTCAATTCTGCTTTATGTTTAGCCAAATTAATAGTTGCTGCAACAAGTTCATGTGAATGATATATTTCAGTATTTAATAACAAAAACGCTGTTCCTACTGCTCCTACCAAATTTCCTGACCATACTACTATCCAGTTAAGTATTACTTTCTTAAATGGAATTTGTTTATCTAAAAATGCAATAGTCACTAAGTTGTTCCCAGTAAAAAGTGATCCTCCAACAAAAAGAACTAACATTATCCCTACTGGAAATATACAAGCTCCAACAAATTTCCCAAGTCCTTTATCTACTGTACCAAGTACTTGAGTAGCAGTTAAGTTTCCTACATAAGCAAGCCCAATAAACATTCCAGCTAAAATTCCTAAAAGAAAAATATTAACAGGTTTGTTCTTTGCTTTTTTTACTCCCATTTTAATAATTTCGTCAACAATCTCCACAGGTGCCAAATACAATTTCTCCATTATTCCTCCATACCTTATTAATCTTATCAATTTTTTGACATATAAAAGAATAATATCACAAACCATATTCTTTGTCAATCCTTAGTTAACTTTTGTCCTTATCCATAAAGTTTATCATATCAAAAAAATATAAATATTCCTAGTTCTATATAAGGTATATAAGTAATTGCGAAATTTTTTATAGTATAGTATAATGGTATAAATAAAGAGGAGGAGTAACATATGAAATTAAATTTAATAAAAAGCATTGATAAAAACTATGATGTTATTGTAGCTTTTACATATGAAAATGATAGAGAATCTTTAAAAAAATACTTTTCTGGAGAAATGTTTTTAATAGACAAAGTTCTTGAAAAAAAAGAATTTAAAGGCAAAAAAACTGAAAAAGCCATTATTACTTTAGCTGTTAACGGACACTTAACAGAACTAATAGTAGTTGGTTTAGGTAAAAAAGAAAAAATTGATAATTATGAATTAAGAAGAACAGTTTATTCTACTTTACAAGGATTAAAAGGTAAAGAGTTCCTAGTAATTGCTGATGAAATAGAATCTTCTCAAGCTCTTGCAGAGACTATACTTATAAGTGAATATAAATTTGATAAATACAAATCAAAGAAAAAAGATGATAAAGAAGACGTTGAAAAAAATTTCGATTTCATTGGAAATATTGAGGTAGAAGCTTTGGTAGAAGCAAAAGTTCTTAATGATGCTATTGTTATCACTAGAGATTTAGTAAATGAACCATCAAATGTTATTTACCCAGAAACTTTGGCGATTGAAGCTAAAAATAATGGTGATAAATACGGATTTGAAGTAGAAATATTTGAAGAAGATAAAATAGCTGAACTTGGAATGGAAGCCTTCTTAGCAGTCGCTAGAGCTGCCCATGATAGACCTAGATTAATAGTTATGAGATACATGGGTGGAAGTTCTTCTGATGAAATCATAGGATTAGTTGGAAAAGGGCTTACTTACGATACTGGTGGACTTTCTCTTAAACCTAGTACATCAATGGATACTATGAAGTCTGATATGGGTGGAGCCGCTACAGTTATCGGTGCTATGACTGCTATAGCAAGACTGGGAATCAAAAAAAATGTAGTAGCAGTTATTGCAGCTTGCGAAAATTCTATTGGTGGAAACGCCTACAGACCGGGGGATATAATTGGTTCAATGGCTGGAAAAACTATTGAAATTCTTAATACAGATGCTGAAGGTAGACTTACTCTTGTTGACGCAGTTCATTATATAATTAATAATGAAAAAGCTAGTAATGTAATAGATGTTGCAACATTAACTGGCGCTGCCCTTGTGGCTTTAGGTACAACAACTACAGCAGCTTTATCAAATAATGAAGCTTTCTATAATAAAATAGATGCTGCTGCAAAATTAAGTGATGAAAGAATTTGGAGACTACCTAATTTCCCAGAATACGGAAAATTAATTGAATCTAAAATTGCTGACCTTAAAAATACTGGTGGAAGATATGCAGGAACTATTACTGCTGGAATGTTTATAGAAAAATTTGTAGGAGAAACCCCTTGGATTCATCTTGATATTGCAGGAAGTTCTTGGGCTGATGCTCCTTACGATTTCTATACTCTTGGTGGTACAGGGCAAATGGTTAAAACATTGTTTAATTTTGTTAAAAATTATTAAAATTATCTATAGTTCGACTTGTGTTCTTTAAAAGTTGCGGCTTACTCAGTCACTCCATGTTATCAAGTTAAGAGTTAAAAAACATCCCATATAAGTTTCCTTCTATCAAGGAAGTCTTGAAAACTTTAATTATATGAGCTTCTAGCTCTACTATAGTTGCCATTGTTAAAGGCAAATGCGATTACAATAAAAGGGGGATTTCTTTAACAATTTGTCATTTCGAGGTACGAGAAATCCCAAGATACCTCCCTTGTCGGTATGACAACAGCTAGGTAATTCCTTAATTGATGATAATGGGGTTACGCGTCCTACGCTTAGAATTTTCTGTTTTATCTTACAAATTTGAACTGTATAAAATTATTGAATTTAGAACAAAAAAACAGAGGAGCTTATTTTGCTCCTCTGTTTTTGATTGTTAATCCTTGTAATATTTTCTTTATATATTTGTCTCCACACTCTTTAAAATTCTTGTGGTCTTTATTTCTAAGTACTGCACTTAGCTCAGATTTTGATATAGGGTTTTCTGCTAATTCAAAAAGTTCCATTAAATCATCTGATTTCATATCTAAAGCAATTTTAAGTTTTTTTAATATATCGTTATTAGTAAGTTTTTTTT
>JAGNSM010000167.1 GCA_017988045.1 Fusobacteriaceae bacterium | reverse complement strand
CTTTATAAGGGAGGAACCAAGTTAAATGATAATTTTACTTTAATTGATAAACTTGGAGAAGTCTTAGGATATAAGGTTACTATTTTTCAAAATGATACAAGAATAACTACAAATGTTACAAAAGATGGCGAAAGAGCTGTTGGAACAAAAGCTGATGAAAAAGTAATAAAGAAAGTTTTAGAAGCTGGTGATTCCTATACAGGAACTGCTAATGTTGTTGGAAATGAACTACATGTAGCCTATATTCCTATTAAGAACCTTGCTAATGAGAATATTGGTATGTTCTTCATTGGAGTAGATACTAAAGCTTTTATAGATAAAACTATTTGGGCTTTTGTCGCTGTATTAGGTATTATTGTTTTAGTCTCTACTGCTATTATTCTTATAGTCTTTGGAATATTCTTTAAGTTCAATGTAACAAAACCAGTAGATTATATCTTATCTGCCTTAGATAGTATTTCAAGCGGGAATCTTTCAAATGAAGTAAAACTTAAAAGTAAAGATGAATTACAGTCAATAGCAGATAGCTTAGATAATACTAGAAAAAACTTTAATCTATTAATATCGGACTTGAAAAATAGAGCAGAAGGACTTGCTGAAGACAGTCATAGATTATATGATAGTGCTGTGGAAACTACTCAAGCTTCTGAAAACATTACATCTACAATAATCGACTTTACAGGGAAAATGGATGATTCTGTAGATACAATGGAAAAAGTCTTTGGAGAATTTGATACTCTTAATTCCGAGGCACATATTATTAGTGATTATGTTTCTGATTGTAAAGTTAGCGTTGAAAAACTAAAAGAAAACTCTGATTCTGGAATGGATATTCTAGGAGCAGCTGTAAATATGATACTGCAAACTGAAAAAAATGTAGTGGATACTAGTGAATTTGTTACAGAATTTTCAAATCAGATTAAAGAGATTATTACTCTTCTTCAAGCAATTACTGGAATTTCAGAAAAAACAAACTTACTTGCACTTAATGCTGCAATTGAAGCTGCTAGAGCTGGAGAAGCAGGAAGAGGATTTAATGTTGTTGCTGAAGAAATCAGAAAACTCGCTGAAAATTCTAGACAAACGGTAGAAGATATTCAAAATATTACTCAAAAAATAGTTGAAGGTTCAAATAATGCAACTGAAGCTATGAATAAAACAAAAGAAGTTTCTACTAAGAGTACTAATTCTGTAAAACAAGTACAGGATAACTTTATGCTTATAAATGAATTATCTAACAATATTGAAAATAAAATTGATACTGTAAACGAGTATAATAAGGGTATTCAAAATAAAATCGAACATATTTCTAATGAAGTTTCTGGAGCCTCTAAAATTCTTAAAAGCTTAAATTCTGAAATTAACCAAATAACTGCTTCTACAGAAGAGCAAATAGCAACTATGGAAGAACTACAAGCAGTTTCTCAAGAATTATCAGGAACATCAGCTAAACTTCTAGATCATACTGCACAATTTAAAATTTAAATAACGTTCAAAAGATGAAGTTTTTCAATGCTTCATCTTTTTTTATTCCCAAATATTTTCCATATTAATATCTAAAATAATTAAGCGAGTAAAAAAATCATTTGATTATCAAATTTTTATTTACTTTTTTTAATTTTGTGATATAATGAGTTTAAATATAAAATAGTTTGAGTATAAAATTAAAATTAAGAAGGTGAATTTTATGAAACTTACTGAATTACGTAAAGGTGAAGAAGCTAGAATTATTAAGATTGATAAAACTGGTGAATTGAAAAAAAGATTGAGTGATATGGGTGTTACTTCTGGAGAGTTGATTAGATTTGAAAGAAATGCTCCTATGGGAGACCCTCAACAATACTACATTAAAGGAAATAACATAGCTATTAGAAAAATTGATGCAGACAATATTATTGTTGAAAAATAGGAAATTTTAGGAGGAAACATGCTGAAAATTGCTTTTGCTGGAAACCCTAATGTAGGAAAAACGGCACTTATTAATGAAATTGCTGGTTCAAAACTAAAAGTTGGAAACTGGCCTGGAGTTACTGTAGAAAAAAAAGAAGCTCAATTTACTTATGAGAATGAAGAGATATTCTTAATTGATTTACCTGGTGTTTATTCATTAAGTCCATATTCAAATGAAGAAATAATCACAAGAGATTATATAATTAATGAAAATCCTGATTTAATTATAAATGTTGTTGATGCTACAAACTTAGAAAGAAATCTATACTTAACTGCGTTGCTAAAAGAGCTTGGAAAGCCTATGATTATTGCTCTTAATCTCTATGATGAATTTAAAAAATTGGATTACAGATTGGATGAAAAACAGTTTGAAGAATTCTTTGGTTTAAACATAGTTAAAACAAGTGCTAGAACTAGAGAAGGTTTGGAAGATTTACTTAAAAAAGCTATTGCTATGTCTAAAGAAAAAGAAAAAACAAATTTTAAGCTTCATTTTAACTCTACTATTGATAAAGAGGTAGAAGCTATTAAAAAAGAAATTTCAGATAAAGAAGAGTTTAAATCTGTTCTTGAAAAGCTTAGTTTAGATTACTTAGCAGTCAAATTATTGGAAGAAGACAAGCATTTAATCGATGTCTTAAAAAATGATTACAAAATAAGTGATGTTAGTTTTACTAATTCATACACAGCAAAATTAGTGAAAGAATATGATGAAGATATTGAAACTATTTTGGCAGAAGCAAGACACGGTAATGTCAAAGGAATCTTAAAAAGAACTTTAACTACCTCATTAAAAAATAGATTGGACATTTCTGATAAGATTGATAGAGTTTTACTAAATAAATTCTTTGGTCCAATAGCCTTTGTTCTTATAATGTTAACAGTATTCACTTTTACATTTAATGGTTCTGGTCCACTTATAGATTGGGTAGATGGATTTATTGCAGATTTTCTTGGAAAATATGTTGGTATCTTTGTACAAGGAACACCTGATTGGTTACAGTCATTTGTAGTTGATGGACTTATTGGTGGACTCGGTGGCGTTTTAGTATTTGTTCCTTTAATGCTTCTTTTATATTTTTTCCTAGCTATTCTTGAAGAAAGTGGATACATGTCAAGAATTGCTTTCTTAATGGATAAGTTAATGCGTTCAATTGGTTTAAACGGTAAAGCTTTTCTACCAATGCTTGTAGGTTTTGGATGTTCTGTTCCTGGAATATACGCTACTAGAACTCTTGAAGATGAAAAATCTCGTAGGCTGACTGCTTTAATTACTCCGCTAATGTCATGTGGTGCTAGACTTCCTGTTTATGCTCTATTTACTTCAGCATTCTTTGGCGCTCAAGCTGGAATCGTTATAGCTTCTCTATATTTAGTAGGAATTATTGTGGCAATTACATTAGGTAAAGTTTTCAGTAATCACCCTTACTTCAAAGCAGAAGGAAAAGCATTACTGATTGAATTACCTCCATATAGATTACCTACTTTAAAAATGATACTAGTTTATACTTTTAGAAAAACTGGTGAGTATGTAAAAAAAGCTGGAACTATTATTTTAGGTATATTAATCGTATTATGGGCTCTAATGTATTTCCCAAATTCTGGAGATGCACAAAACTCATATATTGGTAAATTTGGTCAAACTGTACAACCAATCTTTAAACCTGCTGGATTTGGAGATAGATGGGAGCTTGTTGCTGCAATTCCACCAAGTTTAATTGCAAAAGAAGTTGTCGTAGGGTTTATGGGGCAAGTTCTTAAAACAACAACAGATGATGTTGCTGAAGAAGAAGTTACTACTTTTGGAGAAGATGTTACTGGACAAATAGTAGCATTAAAAGACTCAATTATAGATTCGTTAAAAGCAATGTTCAGTTTTAATATTGCTGGATTATTTGCACCACCAAGTGCAGAAGAGGTAGAAGAAGAAGGTGGAAGTGGTATAATTACTGCTCTTCAAGGTCTATGGACTGGTCCAGAAGCACCTATTAAAGCTTATTCTTATTTAACTTTTGTACTTCTAGTTATTCCTTGTGTTGTAACTCTTGGAGCTTTTGTACAAGAATTTGGTTGGAAAATGTTGGGAATAGTTTTAGTAATTTATTCTGCAGTTCCTTATGTGTTTTCTGTTTTAGTTTATCAAATAGGTAGACTTTTCGTTTAGGAGTTGATTGTTATGAAAACCGTTATTATACTTTTAATTTTAGCTTTTCCAGTTTATCATTCCCTTAGAAAACTGGTAAGAGTATTTACAAAAAAAGAAAGTGGTTGCTCTTGTAGTAGCTGTCCCAGTGGGATAAAATCAAGTTG
>JAGNSM010000166.1 GCA_017988045.1 Fusobacteriaceae bacterium | reverse complement strand
TAATAAGATATTGAATATAAAGGTTTTTTACTTGACATACCCTTGGGTATGGTGTAAAATAAAGCTTAAATGAAATTTAGTTGAGGAGTCTTTATGTGGCAAAACTTTTTTGATAGACCAAAGAGAAATTATAATCCTTATATGGAAAGAATGAGAGATTATCCATTCTATATTCAATGGGATAAAGAAACAATAAACGCTAAAAAAAGTCTTTGGAAAGAACATTTTCAGAATGATAATGAAATATATTTAGAGATTGGGAGTGGACAAGGTAACTTTACAGTAGCAAATGCACTTCGTTATCAGAATAAGAATTTTTTAGGAATAGAGTTAAAATTTAAAAGATTATGTATGTCAGCAGTTAAAGCTGAAAAAAGAAGTCTTAAAAATATAACATTTATAAGAAGATGGGGACAAGAAATACTAGAATTCATTGGTGAAGGTGAAATTTCAGGAATGTTTATCAATTTTCCAGATCCTTGGGATGGAAATGAGAAAAATAGAATTATAAGTGAAGATCTTTTTAAAAAGACTTTGGCAAGTATTCTAAAAAAAGATGGAAAATTGTTTTTTAAAACAGATCATACTGGATATTACGAAGATGTTCTAGCATTAATGCCAAGTATAGAGGGATTCAAAGTTACTTACAGTACTGATGATCTTCATAATGACCCAAGAGGATTTGAGAATATAAAGACTGAATTTGAAGAGCTATTTACTAAAAAAGGAATAAGTACAAAATTTATTGAGATTACAAAAGAATTTTAATTGTAAAGAAAAAACACTTGACAACTTTTGTAAAATATCGTATAATTTAGGAGCTTAATATGGAATTAGATGAATTTTTAGAAGTATCAATACTTTTAGGTTATTACCAAAACCTATTAAGTGATAGACAAAGAGAATATATGGTTAAACATTTTGAACTTGATTATTCTTTGTCTGAAATAGCTAAAGAATATAGTATCAGTCGACAAGCAGTTTATGATAATATTCGTAGAGGAATAAAAATTCTGAAAGAATATGAAGAAAAATTATCTCTTTTAAAAAGAGATAAAGCAATAGTTGCTGAGTTAAAATATTTAAAAGAAAATTTTAGTATAGAGAAATTAGACGATATAATAGCAAACCTTGATTACTAGAAGGGGTGTATAATGTTAGATAGCTTAGGAAGTAGATTTCAAGATATTGTAAAAAAAATAAAAGGTAATGGAAAATTGTCTGAAACAAATATTTCAGATGCCCTTAGAGATGTAAGATTAGCACTCTTAGAAGCAGATGTTAACTATAAAGTTGTAAAAGATTTTATAGCGAGAATCAAAGAAAAAGCTTTAGGTGAAGCTACTCTAAAAGGAATTAATCCAGGACAACAGTTTGTAAAAGTAGTTCATGATGAGTTAGTAGACCTTTTAGGTGGGACTAATGCAAGACTTACTAAAGCTCCTAATGGAATTACAGTAATAATGCTTTCAGGATTACAAGGAGCAGGAAAAACTACATTTGCTGCAAAGCTTGCTAAATTTTTACAAAAAAAAGGTGAAAGACCATTTTTAGTCGGAGCAGATATATATAGACCTGCTGCAATGAAACAATTGCAAGTTTTGGGAGAAAGTATTGATGTTCCAGTGTTTACTATAGAAGGCAGTAAAGATGCTGTTGAAATTTGTAGGCAAGGACTTGAACAAGCTAAAGAAAGAAATTCAAATTATGTTCTTCTAGATACTGCAGGAAGATTACACATAGATGAAGCTCTTATGAATGAATTAAAAGAAATAAAGAAAGTTGCAAGACCTCAAGAAATACTACTTGTAGTTGATGCAATGACAGGACAAGACGCAGTTAATGTAGCTTCGAGTTTTAATGAAGCACTTAATATAGATGCAGTTGTTTTAACTAAACTAGACGGAGACGCTAGAGGTGGAGCAGCTTTATCAATAAAAGCTGTAGTAGGAAAGCCAATTAAATTTGTTGGAGTTGGAGAAAAAATGGATGACATAGAGTTATTTCATCCAGACAGACTTGCTTCAAGAATATTGGGAATGGGAGATGTAGTATCTCTTGTTGAAAAAGCTCAAGATATTATTGATGAAGATGAAGCAAAAAGATTAGAAGAAAAATTAAAAAAACAAGAATTTGATTTGGAAGATTTTCTAAAGCAACTTCAAGGGATTAAAAAACTAGGTTCTTTAGGAAGCATATTAAAAATGATTCCTGGTGTTGGAGATTTAGGTGACTTAGCTCCAGCAGAAAAAGAAATGAAAAAAATAGAAGCTATGATTCAATCGATGACGAAAGAAGAAAGAGCTAATCCTAAAGTTATTAGTGCTGGAAGAAAAAAGAGAATTGCCAAAGGAAGTGCTACACAAGTTTCTGATATTAATAAGCTTCTTATACAATTTGAACAAATGAGAAAAATGATGAAAATGTTAGGTAACGGTGGAATGCCAAATTTGGGGAAAATGCCAAAAATGCCAAATTTCCCAGGAAGAAAATTTCCATTTTAAATAATAAAAAATAAAATAGAAGATAGAAGGAGTAGATAATTATGGTAAAATTAAGATTAACTAGATTAGGAAGAAAACAAGCACCTGTATACAGAATAGTTGCTATGGAAGCATTATCAAGAAGAGATGGGAAAGCAATAGCTTACTTAGGAAACTACTACCCATTAGAAAATTCAAAAGTAGAATTAAAAGAAGAAGAAATTTTAACTTTATTAGGAAATGGAGCTCAACCTACAAGAACAGTTAAATCTATATTAGATAAAGCTGGAGTATGGGCAAAATTTGAAGCTTCAAAAAAATAGTTAAAGTTAAAGACTGGGAAACCAGTCTTTTTTTTAAATATTAATTTAATAAATAGCATAAATTATAATTAGCAAAAGTCTTTTTATATTGTGGGGGTAACATGAATAAAATAAATGAAATATTAGAATTTAATAAAAAATTTGTTGAGGATAAAGAATATACTCAATACATAACGTCAAAAGATCCAACTAAAAAAATGGTAATATTATCATGTATGGATGCAAGATTAACAGAGCTTCTACCAAAAGCACTTGACCTTAGAAATGGAGATGTTAAGTTAATTAAAAATGCTGGTGCTTCAATAATGCATCCCTTTGGAAGTATAATGAGAAGTATCTTAGTTGCTGTTTATGAATTTGATGCAGATGAAGTATTAGTAATAGGTCATCATTGTTGTGGGATGAATAATAATAATGAAGATGCCATGATTGAAAAAGCAATGGAAAGAGGAATATCAAAAGAAGTTATTTCTACATTAACTAATGCTGGAATTGATATAAAAAAATGGTTACATGGATTCAATTCAGTAGAAGAGTCTGTAAAAGAAAGTGTAGAACAAATTAGAAATCATCCTTTAATGCCAAAAGATATTAGTGTACATGGTCTAATAATTGACCCTACAACAGGAAAGTTGGAAGTTGTTGTTGATGGGTATAAAAAATAAAAAATTTTAAAGACTAGGTAAAACTGGTCTTTTTTCAAAAAAGAAAGGGGAATATTGTGGGAATATTTGATGTAAAATTACAAAGAGTAGAAGATGATTCATATGAAATTGAAATTGGATTTGATTTAATAGGAAAAATGATTGCAGAGTTGAAATCTGGAATGATTATGGGAGTAAATAAATATGTTATTATAACTGATAGTAACTGTAAAGAATTTTATGGTGATAAAATGTTAGCTGAAATGGTAGAAGAAGGATTTCAAACAGAGTTATTCTATTTTGAAGCTGGAGAAGAGTATAAAACTAGAGAAACAAAAGCTCAACTTGAAGATAAACTCCTTGAAAAAGGATATGGGAGAGACACTTGTATCATTGCACTTGGTGGAGGAGTAGTAACGGATTTAGTAGGATTCTTAGCAGGAACTTATTGCAGAGGAATTCCAGTTATCTATTATGCAACAACAATTCTTGCAGCAGCAGATGCTTCTATAGGTGGGAAAACGGCGGTAGATACACCTCTGGCTACTAACTATATAGGAATATTCAGACAACCAGATAAAATTTACTTGGATATAAAGACTTGGGAAACATTACCAATTAGAGAAGTAAGAGCAGGTCTAGTAGAAACAATTAAACATGCTTGTTTATATGATAAAGATTTTTTTGAATATTTGGAAAAAAACATAGATAAAATAGTAAATGCTGATAATAAAGTTTTGGATAAAGAAGTTTGTGAGTATATAACTCAGAAAAACTGTCAAATTAAATATGATGTAGTTATTCAAGATGAAAAAGAAGA
>JAGNSM010000165.1 GCA_017988045.1 Fusobacteriaceae bacterium | reverse complement strand
GTAGTCGAACAGCTTAGCGAGCAGCAAAAGCAACAAGAAAAAGCGCAACAAAAAGAAAAATCTAAGGGGCAAGATTTTGAAATGGATATCTAAAAAATTAGTCATGACTAATTTTTTAGATTTCGCATAAGGTGTATTATTTTAATTTTAAGCAATCCAAATTATTTAAAATTTATAAAAATCCATTTCTTGGTAGTATCTTTATAGTTAGCTAAAATCCAAAGAACACCATCCTGAAAAAGATAATCTGACACTAAAATGTCATCATCTTTTACCAAATAAGATTTTTTTATTAAAAATTTTTTATTTTTATAATCATGTAGATAAGTATTTTTATTCATTGTTAAATATCCATTACCCATATTACACATTTTTTTATAATTTTCTAAATTATTAAGTATGTAAGAAATCAACTGCTTATTTCCTCCTTTTTTTAAAGGAATACATGACATCAGAAAATAGGATAAATCAGTATTATCCTGGAAGTTATTACCAATTTTTTCAATGGATCTTAAAAAAATAGCATTATTTCTGGGCGTCGGAGCTAATAATACTTCAGCTATAAGATACTTTTTATAAGAGGTATTTACCTCATACTTAGCTTCAAAACCAAAACAAGGAAAAAAGAAATAGGTTCTTTCCTCTCCACTAGCCAGTAAAATCTTTTGATTTCCTCCAAAAAATATACATTCTTTTTTTTCATCATCTATTAAATAAGAAAACTCTGTATTTGCTAAATTTTCCTTCATAAAAAGGAAACTTAAGCCTGCTAGAACCATAATAGAAATAAAAATATTCATTGTTTAATATCTTTTTGGAACTACTCTAGAATCTATAAAATGTCAGATAATTTTATGTATCCCTTCGTTATTTTATTTTTACTCTGAAATTCAACTTTCATATAAATTAGATTGTTTTTTTTCATTAAATTATTAACTGTTACTTTGTCGCCACGAACAATATAAGATTTCGTTTTCACTAAATTTTCATCAAAAAAATACGCTTTTGAGGAACTTACTTCTATATCTTTTATTAATTGATTTGAATCATTTTTTAGCGAAAAAATAGGTGATTTTCCCGAATAAACTATACTTAAGTTGAGATCACTATCTAATGTTTTTAATTCCTCTAATAAATAATATTTACCATTTTTCAAAGCATATATACGTGTATAGCTTATAGCACCATCCTTAAATTTCTCAATAATTTGCTTTTTATTACTATCTACTTCTGGATCATACAATGGGCTTAAATAAAACTTTTCTGCTTTCTTCTCGGATATATCAAATATTTCATATTTCCCACTAGGATTACAGTCATCTGTATAATTTACAAATAAATATTTTTTCTTATCGTTTGTTAGCTTTTCAACTGAAAAAGCATCTTTATCAAAGCAATAATTATCGGCATCAAATAGAAAAAATTTGGAATTTCCCTCTTTGAAAAAAATTTTATTATTTTCTTTCAATAACTCACCGCCAGCAAAAGAAATTGTTGAGCAAAGTATTAAGAATAATAATAAGTATTTGTTATTTAAAGCCATTTCGCTTCTCCACCTCTCTTAATATCTTTAAAAATAAGCTCTTTCTTTCAGCCATACCATTATCACCTCCATTAATCCTTCTACTTACTTTTTCTACAACACCTAAATGATGTGTATCGGTATATGTTTTTGTTAAATCACTATAGCCTTTAAGAACTAAACTATCCGCATTTTTGAACTCATTAAAGGCCCAAACGGCACTTTCTACAGCATGAAAGAGATCATTACACAATAAGTCTGAATCGCTTACGACATCAAATCCAGAATAATTTTTATATTTAATATAAGCACTTTTCCACGTTAGTTGAATTAGACCTCTACCTCTGTATTTTGGTCCGTCGCCAGCAGTTGTATTACCCTCAGCTATAATTTGTTTACGTCGTCGACATGATCGACTCTTTGGAGTGTTACATACAGATGGTGGAAAAGTCCCAATGTCGTAATCCTTTCCACTTGCATACTCAATCAAGGTATTAAAATGATCACACTCATGATAAATTTGAGCAAGAAAATGACATAACATAAGTTTTTCTGTCATTTTATATTTTAATAATCCTTTATTTAAGGCTGGTAGAAACTGTTCTGGAGTTGAATTTTGAGTAGGTCTTCCATTCATTGTTTTATGCCAAAACAATTTTTTTGTCCCATATACTTCTTTAAAAAAGCTTAATGAAATAATTTCTCCAGTAGAACTATCTTCTATGCGTTGAGGAATACTAGGATTATTTTGTGCTGTTTTCCCATTTAAAACATCTACATCTAATTGTAAATCAATAAATTCCTCTTTTACTCTTCTAACCATAAAATCTACTGAATCTAAAGGTTTTCCATCAGGTTTAAAAATCGTCAATTTAACTTTTTGACCAACCCAATTAGTTAATTTTAATTGTCCATTTTTTACTTTAAGGTTTTTTTTATTAACACTATCGAAAACCATTTCAACATCAACATCTTGAACTGCATAACGCTGACCTGATTTATCTAATACTTTTATTAATGTAAATCCTTTAAAACTATCATACGGCTCATTAAGTTTAATTAATATTGGTTGTTTTGTTCCAAATCCCGAGTTTCCAGAAAATTTAAGCTCAAATTGATCTCTAGAATTCAATACTAAAACTTCAATATCTCTATTTGCAGATGATAAGACCTCAACAACACCTTGATCATTGGTATATTTATCAGGGGAGTTTCCTTTACCTTTAGGTCTAGACTGAATTGGGAAATTCACCATTACTTTCCCGTTATTATCAACGACTTTAAATGAAGTGCTAACAATGCCTTTTTTCGAAGCTGGACTATTTGCTTTATATTCATCAATTGATTTAGGTAACTTTATAACTATAGGGTTATTTTCTGATGAATTTATTGATGAACTTATTGATTGAAATACAATATATTCAGGCTGATTAGGAGGTTTAGCTAAAACTTCTATAGTTCTATTCGGAGATGCTTGAAATATAAAGAATCCATTACTATCAGTTTTTTTTAGATTTTCTTTAGATGAACCTGCATAACGAGACTTTACATTTAAATTTCTTACATATTTACCAGAACCATCAAAAAATCTTGCTGTAATTGTATTTAATTCAGACATTTAAATATCATCTCCTGTAGAAACATCATCATCCTCTTCTTCAAATAGGGCTTCTTCTAACAATTCATCTCTATTTTCACCATCTAAACGTTTTTGTTCTACAGAAACATATGACGAATTAAACCCTAAAGCTATAAATTCTGTTGACTGTGGTGTATAGAAACGTAAGGAACTCAAATTATTTTTATGATCTAAATTATCTACTTTTGATTTTATTAAACTATTCTGATTTTGATCTAAGACAAAAATTTCTTTTTTATTATTAAGATTGCTATCCCATGTGTAATCAATCTTATTACTGTACGGTGTCTCAGACATAGGTAAGCTGATTTTAGGAGAAACAACTTTTTGCCCCCCTTCAAACTTATGCTGTCCAGCTTGATAAACAATCTTTCCACCTGTAGAGATGGTAATTCCATCATCACTAATTACGATACGAGAACCGCCTGCCATTTTATTATTGCTCTAATATTTAATTATGTGACTAAAATAACATATCTCTGTAAAACCAAGAAAAATTCTATATGACGATGATTGTTTCAGCCCATTTGGGAGATTGCATCTTGATTGCAGCGGATAAGCGAGCAATGGAGTGTAATTTAGAAACAGGTTTAATGCATATCTCACATGATGAAGAACAAAAAATAAGATTATGGAGTCTAGGCGCAGTTGCAGGGACAGGAGAAACGATCTTTTTAAATCGCATCATGGATCATTTTTCGGAATTTCGAGGAGAAAAACAAAAACTTAATCAAATGGATGTGATCTATGCAGAAATTGAAAAACGTTTACTAGAAGGTGTCCCCAAAGAAGTTTTGATGAACAATACGTTGATATTTTCAATGTTTGATGGCGCAAAAAGCCGTTTATATACGATTCCAATAGAACCTTTTTTTAAAGAAATTAAACGAAAGAATGGTATTCAAGTTATTCGTCCATATTTACATGAAATTCATCCTTGGATAATAGATGTAACTTGTTTTAGTTTACCGCCTGATATGATTAATCTACAGAACTTTCAACGAAACTTAAAAAGCCTATCAAGCTTTGAAAATGAATTAACCTTTCTAAAATATTACACAGAACAACTCAAACAAGTCTTTGCAGTACAAGCATCCATAGACCCAAGTATCACAACATCTTTTGATTTATATATTC
>JAGNSM010000164.1 GCA_017988045.1 Fusobacteriaceae bacterium | reverse complement strand
CAAACCTCCTATTTTTTTTTAAATTTAATTAATTTTTATTTTTTGAAAAACTTTCATTAACTTGAGTAACTTTAGAAGATACTCCAAAAGCACCTGCCGATTTAGCTAAAATTGCAGTTTTCATATCAGCAATTAAAGTATCATCATTAGGATAATCAAACAAAGTTAAACTATGTTTTTTTCCATTTTCAAATACTAATGTTAAAGCTAAAGTCCCTTTATCCTTTGCTAACTCAGTTGAAGAAAATTCAACTACAGTTGGAACTGTTTCTTCATACTTAATTTGTGATAACATTTCTTGCCCAAATTCTGAACCATAAGCAAATACTTCACCAAGTTCATTTAATTCTGTCTCACTTCTAACATGAGCACACGACATCATACAACCAACATCATCATTACCTTGATTATACTTGATACTACCAAAACCAATTTCACCTTTTAACATTTTGTTTCCTCCTATTAATTTTTTATTTATTTTATCGCCATGTGGCGTAGCCACATGTCTATCTCCGCGGACAACTTAACGAATTAAAACGCTAAAAGCATCAAATTCAAATGTACTTCCAAAAATATCTCTCATAACATTTAACATAATAGCCTCTTCACAATAGACTTTTTTAACACTCTTTATAATAACTCTATCAGTAGTTAACCTTTTTCCATTATATTCATAAGACCCAATAAAACTAATATTCCTATATTTTATAGTTGAATTTTCATAGTAATAACCTACAAGTGATTTGTAAATTTCTGAAAGTTCACATTCAACACCCATTGTAAAGAAATCCTCAAGTGCTGATTCATCTAATGGAAGCATGGAATTTAATTTTAATGTACAAGACTTATCATCATTCAAAGTTCTATAACTAATTGAATATCTATTACCTTTTTTCTTAGTCATAATTACCTACTCGCTTGAACAGTATTCAACATAGCCATTACTGACTTATATGTTGCCTGTTCTTTTGGACTTAATTTATCTAAATTATTTTTCTCATAAATTTTAGGTATAGAAGCTGTATTTGCAGAATTCAACATAGAAGAACCAACTGAAGTAGCTTGATACATATAATCTGAAGTTCTTTTCAATTTCTCTTCTTTCTGAACAACCAAATCTCTTATAGCTCCAGCAGTTCCACCAACTTTACTAAATTTACTCGCAATTTTAAAATCTAATATTTTTTTTAAAATACCAGTCTTTATAATACCTCCTGCTTCTTGAAGTTTATCTTCCACAGAATTAATAAAAATTAATCCAGTATTAGCCCAAATTAAAACTTTTAATAAATCTAACTTTTGAAAAGAATTATCAACAAATGATTCTAAAAATAAACCAAGCATTGAATCATCAAAAGGCTCTCCAGTAATTTTAGATACTCCAGATTTCATTTTAGTACGCCATTCTACACTAATTCCACCTTGCATATAAACATCTTGTAAACTTTCAAACGTTACTAATGCAGCAAGAAAAATAAAAACATTTAATCCATTCATAATCAATCACCACCTAAACTCATAAACTCTTTTACCTTTCCTAATAACCCTAAAGGTGTAGATATTTTTAATAGTTGATTTATTTCTTCTCCATGTTTTTTCATTACTTCCGCCTTAGCATCAGCATCCATATCAAAGAATAATAATTTCATTAATGCTGAATCTGTTAAGTTCCAGTCATTATCATCAGTCTGATTCTCTGACCGTATATTTTCTGTTATCTTGCTTTGTTGTATCTCAGCAAATAATGCTGGAAGATGTGCCGACATTAAACTTGGTATTACCCCTTGAGGAAACTTCAATACTTGACCTAATGCTACACTTTCTCTTTCTGCTATATCATGTAAATTATTAAATGCTTGTGCTTGTGCAGGTACATACTCAATTTGATTTGCTCCTGTTCCATATAATTGTCCTCTAACCGCTGCTTCACTTGTTGCAACTGCTAAATCTGCATATAGTTTTTCTGTTGTTTTTACTGTATTATCTTTCGTTGTTTGTTCATTTACTATTCTTAAATCTCTTAGAACTGTATCTGCTTCTGACCTTGTTGTTTCAAGTTCATTTCTTAAAGCTATATTATCTGATATTGCTTTTATTGCTTCCATAGTTGTAGTATCAAATATCATTTCCACACCTTCCACTGGTGCAGTTAATGGAATACTTTCTGGAGGTGTCAATGTTATTGCTGACCCATCTATTTGTATATTTGGTAATGTTGGAGTATCAATCTTGATATTTGGAATCGTTGGAACATTTACATTAATATTTGGAATACTCGGAACATTTACATCAACTTTGACATTTACATCAGGAACCTCTACAGGTGGAATAACTGGAGTATCAATCTTAATATTTGGAACAGTCCAATTACTTAAATTATCTGATAAATGTAACTGGATAGGATTAGTCATCCAAGGCGGTGGAGTATTTCCATCCCATTGAACTGGTTGTATTGGTATTGGTGTCATACTTTCAACACCTGTTAAATCTAAAGGAATACTTTTCCCATCCAATACCGATGAATCTAATTTTATAGATTGACCTTCTAAAATATTTAATCCAACTTTTGCAGTTTCGGGAACTGATAATGTAACTGTTCCAGTAACTGTACTTCCACCAGCATTTACTTTTTTATAATATTCGCTCATTGCGTCATAATAATCACTTTGTGCTTGTGCATGTTGTTGAGCTGCATAATCTTCCGCAGCAGTATTTACATCATTCGCAGTTGTGCTATAACTTCCATTAGATAAACTGTCTCCATACTCTTCAATCATAGCTTGAGAATATAAATCCCAGTAATCACTCGTTGAAAGTTTCCCTTTGATAACAATTCTTTTATCAGTTTCTGTTGAACTTACTTGATTTTCAGCAGTTAAATATATAATTTCTTCATGGTCGCCCTCAAGTCTTGGAGCTATTGCCATAAATGTAGCCATAGGCATAGCTAATTTACCAAATATAGTTTTACATCCTAAAGCGGTTTTATATACCGCAGGCAATCCAACTACATTAAACCAAGCTTTTACATCTGAAAAAGTTACATTTATATTAGCTTGAGCTGACTCTTCTAATTTTCCAATATCTATTACACAACTTGATTTTGTTTGATTAACTAATCCACTTGAAAATTTAAATAATTGAACAAATTCTTTCATTTCTTTAACAAAAGCAGAACCTATACTTGAACTAGTAGCAGATTGAAATCCCTCTCCTATAGCTCCAGCAGCAGCAACTACCCATCTAGCAACATCTCCATTTGTTAACTGTTTTTCTTGAACACTTACAGATACTTTTCTGTTATATTCAAATATCTTTTTCTCAATATATGCTAAAGTTTTTATTGCTACATTAACTGGTAAAGGAATATAAGGTAAATCAGGAAATAAATAACCAACATAATTACTTTTAGATAAAGGGATAGTTCTAATCATTGATTGAGTACTACTAGTATCCAAACCTGAAAAAGCATATGTTTTAGAAACTGGAAAATTTCTTACTTCACTTCCACTTTTACCATAAAAAGACAAAGAAAAATATGAACCATAAACGATATTAAATCTTTTATGACCTTCTAAAGAATCAATATATAAATCACCAGTATAATCACTATAATATTTTAAAGTAACAGTGATATTTTTCCCTTTAGGAGTAGCAGTAAAATATTTTTTATTATATAAAGTATCAATCATTAAATCTGCTAATTTTAACAATACTTTCTCAACATATGGAACTAAAACAATCATATAAGAAGCTGAACTTGTCCCAATATCAATAGGTTGTGTTTGGTCTTCCTTAAAATAATTTAACCAAATACTCATAGCCATAATATACACCCCCAAACTTTATAATTTTTCTAATATTCAAACCTATACACAACTTATTGTGTATAGCTTAAAATATTACACACTAATTTTTATCTTCTTTATCTCTCTTATTTCTTTGATGTTTTCTCCATATATCCCAAATAAATCCTATTAAAAATGCACTACATTTTAATAACTCTGTTAAGAACTCGATAAACTTATTAACGAAATCACTAAACCAATGAGGCTCATTTGATAATCCCATATATTGAACCTATGTTGTTTTAAGTGTAACATATACAACTTGCACCTTTTCTAAGACTTCTCTAATTTCAACATGTCCGTTATTATCTTCATCTACATAATCCTTTAGTTCTGATTTAAGATAACTAACTAAATCTTTGAAATTAACTTTTCCATCATCATTAAAATCTAAAATTTCTTTAAGGTCCTTTTTTACTTCTGTGAGTTCTTCTTTTACAGCTACTTTAATTTCTTCTTTTACTTCTTTTCTCTTTTTTCGAAACTTTTCTTTAAGCTTTCTTATTAA
>JAGNSM010000066.1 GCA_017988045.1 Fusobacteriaceae bacterium | reverse complement strand
TCCACATCCGCAACCACAAGAATCTTCTTTTTTTTCTAATTTTTCTTCTTTTTTATCACTACAACAAGCCATAATTACTCCTCCTATTTGCAGTTTTTAACTGCTTAATTTAATATAAATATCTTTTTAAGACATGGTATATTTACGATTAGATTATATCGTTAAGTTACGATGGTGTCAAGAGGATAATTGGGTATAGGATGGAAAATAAAACTCATTGTATGTATGTTCAATCCCTAAGTTGTCAGTTTTTTTGAGGAAAGTGTTGGGGGCATTTCTTTAACTTCTCTATTGTTTCATTACACATATTTACTATATAATCTGGTATCATATCAAATTCTTGAGGGTTTAATTGAAATAAATAATCATTTTCTATATGGTAAGTTTCGTCAACAAATTTCTCGATAATCTCATTATTCTTAATTTCCCCCTTAGAATTATTCGAAGTCATTATTATTCTATATAGTTGTAGCTTTTCATAATTATTTTTTGCATTTTCATATAACCTAATCATTTCTGAGTTATTTGTGATATTCTTATAAAAATCATTATACGAAAAATCTAAATAACCATTTATTTTTTCTATTGCACTCGTTATATATGAAGCCTCGTATGGAATTCCTCTCCTATCTGATGGGACAGGAGTCTTATGAAATAGACTAGATAATATACTATATGCATTGTCCTTTTCTCCATTAACTTCAAACAATCTTCTCATGTATATTAATTTTATAATATCTTTATTAGATTTTTTTATATTGTCTTCTGCAATTCTTTTTATAGTTTCAATTTCATTGTCAGTAATTGTCTTTTCATCAATAACCCCATTTTTATTAACTAGATAGTTTGCGTTTACCCATTCGAAACCTTTCACTTTCACCATGTCAATAATAGGCTCAAAATCATGTGTTAATAATAATATTGTTTTCCCTCTTAAATTCTTTTTCCCATTAAATAATTTATGCATAATCGCATACTTTTTATTTTTATCAAAAGATGAAATAGGGTCATCTAAAATAATTAGGTCAGGAGATTTCTTTATTGCATCAAACATAAATAAAATTAAAGCAAGAGCATTTCTTTCTCCAAAACTCAAGTATGATTTTCCATTGGTAATAGTCATATTTGAGTCACTATGGATTAGTTTTAGTTTATAATCACCATTAGTTCCATCATCCTCAATTATTACATGATATGAATATCCTGCATCTTTTAGGAACTGATTAATTTCATTTTTATTTGTATCTATATTATTTTTAATATTGGACTTTTGCTTATTAATTTCAATTTGTAAATCATTAGCAACAACTAATACTGAATCTAATGCTTCGTTAATCGGCTTAATCTTTTCTTGAGTAAAATCAGTATTTAGCTTTTCATATGCATTTAAGTCAATTTTATATTCTTCAATTACCTCAATTACTTTTGAAACATTTTTTAGTGCATTAAATTTCATGTTATATTTTATATTATTTAACTTATTGCTTAATGCCGTTACATCGTTTCTCAAATCCTCTAAAAATTTCTTTGCGTCTGAATTTAGTTTTTCTTTATTTGATTTTACAATATTAGCTAAAAAATAATAAGTATTCTTTGTAAAGTAAGCTCCTAAGCTTTCAATTACTATCAATAATTTATTCAGACTATCAATGACTTTTGAATCATATTCAGCTTCAATTTTCTCAATTTTTTCTCTCTTTTCATTAGATATTTGCGTCACACAAAACGGACATTTCTCTGATATACCCATATGTTCTTTCCCTTTTGTCTGCCAAGACATCCATTTAATCATATCCTCATGTTGGATGTATTCTTTATATTCTATTAAATGTTCTGGAATATCATTTACTTTATATGCCCCTTTAAATAAAGTTTTTCCTAGAACTGTTGAAACTGAATCAATTTTTTTATCACCAAAATATTCTTTTAGTTTATTTATATCTGAAATTAAATTGTCAATTTCAGGCATAGTTTTAAACGTTTCATCTATTTTATTTAATAATTTATTTATATCCTCCATCTTTTCATTATATTTATTGTTTTTAATCAGAATTTCAAAACTATTTTTTAATAAATCTGTTTTATCGAAAACAAAATTTTCAACATATTCCTCATTAAAAATCATAATATTATTAATGCTTTCAACACCATCAACTTTAGGAATAACTTCGCTATTATTTAAATGTTTGAATGGAGTTAATACTTTTAATTGTTCTGACCCAGTTTTATTATCTTCAACAGCATAATTTATTGCCTTTGCTATTGAAGTTTTTCCTGTTCCGTTGATTCCGTACTTGATGTTCAATTTACCTTCTTGTAATACTATCTTTGCATTATCAATGCTATTGCAGTTCTGTATTTCTATTTCCACAGTATCCCTCCTAAAACAATCTAGTACAACCTTACTTCACAAGTTACCCTTTGTCAAGTATACTCATACAACAATCCCTACAAAACAAAAAACCTCCAACAATTCCTAGAAACTGGGGGAGGTTTAATCAATTTTTTTTATTGTTTTATTTAACAAATTCAATATTAATTCTTCATTACCTTGAAATGAAGCAATATCTGCCTCAAGTATCTCATCTTTTGTAGAACTAGCATAATTAAGTTCATAACCACATTTTAAACATAATAATCTAAAATATTCTCTTAAAGTCCTTCCGTTCCCTTCTCTAAAAGGATGTATTACATTTAGTTCTGTCATATATTTGACTACTAATCTTATAAACTCTTCCTTTTCTATCTCTTTATATCTATTGTTTTCAAGTATTTCACTTTTGATTGACTCAAATGTCTTTTAGCATTGCTCATCTATATACATCCACATACAAAAGGCTGTTGTTCCTTTGGACATAGAAACTGTTCTTGTTTTCCCTGCAAATGCAAATATATCTCCGAAAATTTCTTTATGAATTTTTTTGTAATGCTTAAAGTCTAACTTCCCTTTTACTGGATTAATTAAGAAACTTGCTAGATTAATTGAAGTAATCTCTGCTTCCAGTTTGCTTAATGTATCTTCATCCATAATT
The DNA here is from genome assembly GCA_017988045.1 of Fusobacteriaceae bacterium. GTDB lineage: Bacteria > Fusobacteriota > Fusobacteriia > Fusobacteriales > Fusobacteriaceae > JAFGUR01. Next base: position 9,958 of record JAGNSM010000066.1, on the reverse strand, counting down.
CCCAACTTATTTTTTAAAACCCCATTAGGATAACAATAAACTTCATCAATACTATTGTTTTCATTTCTATATTTCATAGGCTATAAACTCGCATATTTTTCTAGGCAAGCTTTGGCAAGTTCTCTAGCATCAGCTGTTCCGTTTAGTATGCTAATCATTTTTTCTTGAATAGATTCATTAATTTCAAATCCTTCTACAGATTGACTAACTACTATATTTGCTATCGCTAATCTTTGCTCTTCTTCAGTAAATTTAACTATTTTATTAGACATTATTTTAACCACCGCCTTGTACCCATTATACCATTAGAACCGAAATGAATCAATATTTACTTAGTTTATAAAAAGGAAAAATCTACACAAATTTTTTCTGTTTTAGAGATGTTTTTACTATTTATCTTAGATGGTTTCCCTTGTTCAAATACTTTGATTCTCTTTTTCATTCATAAACTCCTCTTTTTTCCAAAATATTTTCTTCACTTTGCGTACTTCAAATTTTTTCAAATTTTAAAGCAAAAAAAGCCCACCTATACGTTTTGTATAAGTGGGGGCATTGGGGGGGTTCAAATGGAAAACTTTAGTATCTAGAGTATTTCCTTTTTATATCATTGGCTGAATAAATGGTCTTATATCCTGTGGATTTTTCTTCATATTCATTTTCCTTTTTAAAGTAATATATAAATTCTCTCAATCTGTCAAATTCTTCTGGCATTGGTTTTATGACTTCAGCTATGTCTGATTTACTCCACTCCTCGAATTTATAGTCGACATTATCTTTATAAGACTTTATTACATCAAACTCATTCGTTATAAGACCTAATTTGTATGCTTCTAAAATTATATCAACTCCTATACTTGAAACATTATAAAATGTCCCCCTCAAAATTCTATAAGCAATCTCTTCATCTAAAAAAAACATTATAATTCCCCCTACCTCAAACTATCATAATAAGTCTCCGAATCCAACTTTATTAATGATAATCTAGTTTTAATCTCTAGTATATTGTAAAACGATATCACCAAAAAAATCACTTCCGAGTATATATTACTATTATGCTACTTTATTTCACTTATCTTTGTCAAGTCTAGTTAAACACAAATCTTTACAAAATAAAAAACCTCTAACAGTTCGTAGAAACTCAGAGGTTAGATTAATTGTTTATATTTTAGAAATATTAAAATATTTTCTAAACAAATTACTCGAATAAATCAACTGCAATGATTTAATTTATAGTATACTCTTCCTTCAATGGCTTTAAAATAATTGTTTGAGACAGTCCACCTCCAAATCCAAATACCATCCCTGTAACATAATACATCTTATCATCTACTTTAATTTCAGAAAAACTATCACTAAGTTTAATAATTTCGCAATCTTTCCCCTTATTCTTTAGTTCTTCGTAAGCAGCAGTTGCCATTTCCTTATTTGTCTTATAAAAACCATCTAACCTAATTTTTATATTTCCCCTCGTTCTTAATGCATATATCCAATATCCTAGTGCTAATATAACTACGCCTAAAATATTCCACATAGTAATCTCTCCTTACCATAAATAGTTTATTTTTACTATAATTTAGAATATTACTCTTATCTTTTTAGAAAGTCAACAGTAATATTATTTTAAATTCAAATAAAATTAGAAGTCTGTCAACTGCTCTCACAGGATTTCCTTTACAAATATATCTTTGCTCTCTGTCATCACAAAGATTTTTCACATTTTGGACATCGAAAATACCTCACGATAATTGTAAATCCAGTTTTATTTGCTATTCCTATTTACTTTTATCATAAAAAACTATAAAATATAGTAAATAATTTATAAAAATTATAATTACATTTCAATTATACTAAAAGAATAATCAGAGTTTTTACAATAATACTTCATTTTTACGAAACTAACGGGAAAACACTTACCCATTAGCGTAAAAGAAGGCGATGAGTTATTTACTGTTGGTAAAGTGGTAGAGGTAATGTGGAAATTGTAGGAAAGCTCTGAAAGGGGCTTTTAATATTATAAAATTTGTGAAAAAAAAGGGGGAAATTTGTTACTGAATATAGATAATCTTGAAGATAAACCTAGTACAGAAAATTCTAGAGAAGGAAATAATAAAGAAGTAATTAATTATCATTCTCTAATGGATTTAGACAAATCAGATTCACTTGGAAATAAAAAATACGTAGATATTTTAGAAGATAAAGTTAAAATCAGTAGTTCCAAAACAATTGGATTAATGGGTTCTTGGGGTAGTGGAAAATCATCAATTATTTTCACTCTTGAGAAAAGAATATTAGCTTCTTCAAGAAATAGGAATATCTTTATGATTCATGACGCTTGGAAATATCAGGGTGATTCTTTTAAAAGAAGTTTTATTTTAGACTTAGAAAAAAATATGAATCTCGATAAAAATAAACTTATACCTATTAAATGGTATAAAAAGACTTGGTCTTTCATTACAAAAGTTAGAAATGGCTTTAAAGATGAAACTATAGAAGAAGTTCTGTATCGTCAAAAAAACCATACTGTTAATTTTCGTTATATTAACGGCTTTGCATTAACGGCTTTTGTATTAATTATAATTTTTGGGCTATACTTTTTTCTAAAAATACCAGAGTTTTGGAATGAGTTATTAACTTTATCTACTTTTGTTTCTTTACTTGCGTTCTTACTCACTTCGGTAAATCTTTTTTCTCGTTCAAGTTCTTTGACTACGATTAACTCACCTTTGTCAAAACCAGAAGAGTTTGAAAAAGTATTTAAGAGATTAATTTCAAAAATTAAAAAAAATGTAAAGTTAATTATAGTAATTGATAATATTGATAGGTGTACTTCTGATGTTGCCTACGATATTCTATCAAGTGTTAAAACCTTTTTTAATTCGGAGAATACCTCGAATAACCACGAAATCTTATTTATAATACCTATTGACCACTTAATGTTAAAAAGTCATTTAAAAAAATCTTTTAATTATTCCAATTGGGACACAAACTGTTTTTTAAAAAAAATCTTTGATGACGTTTATTACCTAAATAATTACAATACTGACCATCATGTTGAATTAGCAAAAAATTATTGCAAGGAAAACAACATCTCTCTATCATATTCATTTTTTGAATTAATCGGCAAGTTAGGTTTAAATAACCCTAGGGATATAATTGAATTTACAAAAGATGTCAATGAAGAAATCACTCTTTTAGCCAAAAGTTTAGATACTCAATTAGTAAAAGATAATGATTACATAATTGCTATTCTTTATTACTTAAAACAGCATAATGAAGAATTATTAGGAAAAATATGTCTAACAAATAATTTATATAATATAGAGAGTGAAGATGAATATAAAATTTGTATCCTCTATTTAACCGAATTACCTATTTCAGCTATCAGAACTTTTATAATAGCATTAGCTAATACTAGTTCAAATGACAATCGAGAAATCATTGATGCAATTGCAAATCTAAACAAAGAAAAATTTGATGATTTTTATAGAATTTCTCAAGAAAAAATTATAAGTGTTATTAAAAACGCTTCCGTTGAAGACTTTAAACAAAAAGGTCTTGAACTTCTAATTACCCACATTGTATCATTAAAAGAAAATAGGCATTGTAGGGATATTTCAATAATATTTTCCGATATTCAAAATAATATTAAAAAATTTAATTTCCCTAAGGAATTTATTGAGTATTCTATTTTTATGAAAAATATAAATCGTCATCTTTTTCACGATACTCTAATTAACTATATTAAAGCTGGTAATATGGGGTTTGAATTTACAAACCATTTTATTTCTTTAGGTAATCAAATTGATTTGAAAGAACATTCTATTTGGATAATTAAAAATTTAACTAAAAATAAAAACTTGAAAAATATGGAGAAAATTCCAAAGGAAAAACTTGAAATATTAAATTTTCAAAATAGTTATGATAGTCTGTTTACTGAATTTTTTGCAAATCAAATTGAAAAAGATGTCTTTGAATATCTTGTTATTAATTCCGCAGATTATTTGAGTACTTCATATAAAAGAACTTCTACGGATTTAAACATCTTTGAGTTTTTCTTATTACATGCAAATGAATCATCGCATATTTTTGTCAATAAAGAATCAACTATTAAATTTTTATCTTTAATTAATGAAATAATTATAAAATATTCGAAAGTAATTAAGAATAATGAATTTTGGACTTATTTCAAAAAAAATCCTATTCTTTCAAATTTTGTTAAAAAATTATTAGAGTCTTATAATAGAGAAGAAAAATTATACTTTTCTGAAGAATTAACACAAGAGTATATTACTTGTGTAATTAAATTTATGAATCTTTCAATTATAATATCCCAAGAAAATGTTGATGAAACTAATCTATGGTTTAATTTCTATAATAGCTTAAGTTCAATTAATAATCATAATGAGATAGCTATTTATGATTATTTTAAGGAAATTTCAAAATTCAAAGATATTGATAAATTGAAACATATTATAACTGATAACCATAGACTTGAATGGTTTGAAAAAGATTGTAAACCATTCCCAAAACTTATGCTTAATAAAATTCCAGAAATTTTCTCATAATAAATAAAGCTACCAAATAACTGGTAGCTTTTCTATTTCACATATATTTCCCTTATCCAGTCATTCATCATTCCGTCAAATGCCATGTATCCATTTCTTTTTCCATTAGAACTGACTGATTAATTTTATACTGCTCTTTAAAGCTTCTAAATCTTCCTTATTTCCATAAAGTTCAGTTTTTAACTGCCACCTACTACTTTTCTAACTACTAATCTTCACAATCCCAATACCATCCCCGAAAGGCAACAAAACAAAATCATGCTCTTCATAAAGTCTATCTATAAAACTATCAAGTTTCTTAACTATAGTTTTAAATCTTTTAGGATATTCTTTATACAGATACCCTCTGAACATTATATTATCTATGAAAATAATTCCGCCTTTATTCATTTTAGGAAGTACCAAATCAAAAAAAGCATTGTATTGACCCTTTGCAGCATCCATAAATACAAAATCATAAGTCTCATCTAATTTTGGGATTACTTCAAGCGCATCCCCAAAATGTAAATTAATATTATCTAGTCCAGATTTTTCAAAGTTTACTTTAGCTTCATTATATCTAGTCTCTTCTATCTCAATAGTTGTAAGTTTTCCACCAAACTTTTTGCATTCACGAGCCATAATTGTTCCGCTATATCCAATAGCTGCTCCAATTTCCAAAATATTTTTTATACCATAAGTTCTCACTGTAAATTCAAGATACTTTGCTACTTCTTTAGTTACAATCGGAACATTATGCTCTACTGCATAAGCTTCCATTTCAAGTATAAGATTATCAGTTTCTTTAATCTTCCCAATTATATATTCATTTGCTTCTTTTAATTCTTCTAACAAAGTCAAAACTCCTTTCATACACCCTGTCCAAAGTCTCCCTCTTATTGTAAGAGGGAGATTTAGAGGGAGTTAATTTTTAACCAGTTTCACTATATAAAACCCATCAAGGTATTTATCTACTATAGTTTTACCTTTTATTTCGTCTTCAATAAAACTTACATTTTCAGGTAAAACAACTTCTACCGTTTCAAAATTAGGATTCTTAGATAAGAATTTCTTTACATTATCTATATTTTCTTCTGAAAATATTGTACAAGTACTATAAACAAGAGTTCCACCTATTTTTAGCTTTTTAGCTGCACTTGTCAAAACATCATATTGTAAAACTGCTAATTCATCAATATTCGCTTGAGTTTTGTTATAAAGAGCTTCTGGTTTTTTACGCAAAACTCCAAATCCAGTACATGGAGCGTCAACTAGTATTCTATCAAATACCTCATTACTTTGATGAATTTTCGTAGCATCTCTATTTTCTGTTGCAATTATAGTTATTCCCATTTTTTTAGCATTTTCTTTTATAAGTTCTATTTTATGCTCATGAATATCTAGGGCAATAATTTTACCAGTATTTTTCATTTCTTGAGCCATTACAAGAGCTTTACTTCCCGGTGCTGAACAAGCGTCAAGAATCGTTTCTCCCTCTTTTGCCCCAAGAGTTTTCGCTGCAAGATACGAACTTCCATCTTGAATTATAATTTTACCTTCCACAAATTCAGGTGTATTTATTACTGTTTTTGAAATATAATAAATATCTTCTACCTTATTCATAATTGTGATATTTTCTCTTTTAGCAAACTCCAAAAACTCTTTTTCTGAATATGTAAGCTTATTGATTCTTATACTCAAATATGGAATTTCTTTTAATAATTTCAGTATCTCCAAGCTTCTTTTCCCAAAATTTGCCTTAACTTTAGCAACAAACCACTCTGGATAAGAATATCTTATTGCCCAACTTTTATTTTCAATGTCTTTTAGTTCTGCTTCCTTTTCTCTATCGTAAGTTCTAAGAACACCATTAATAAATTTTCCTATAGCATCCCCATATTTTTTGGCAAGCTCGGCACCTTCCCAAACAACAGCTTTCGTTTCGCTATTCATAAAAGTAAGTTGATAAAACGAAATTCTTAAAAGCTGTTTTAAGTAAGATTTCTTAACTTTTTTAGTTCTTTTTTCTATCTCATAATCTAAGAAAATAAGGTTTCTTATAACTCCATAAAAAACTTCTGTAACAAAAGCTTTTTCAGGTGCTGTAATTTTATTTTTATTAAAATAATCATTTAATAACACATTTGAATATTTACCTTTTTCAAACTCTTCTAATAACTCTATAATTCTCTCTTTTAAATTCAAATTTTTACTCCTCTAATATTTAGATTTTACATTTAATTATATGGTAAAAGGCGGTTTTAGTCAAATGTTAAAAATTAACTCCTATAGTTTATTATTTTTCATAAAATCAATAAACGTCTGAGAAGCTATCGACAAATTAGAATTTTCGTTATAAATCATTCCTATAGAACGCGGCTCTATTGGTGGAATTACATTCCACTTGTGCAGTGTTTCTGCTTTTAGCTCGTCTTCTATAAAATTTTCAATAACTGAAGCTACTCCCAACCCAATTTTGGCAAACTCTACCAAAAACTCCATAGAGGAAATTTCTATATCTATTTGAAGATTAGTATGATTTTTAATAAGATACTCGTCTATGTATTTTCGAGTAGCATTCTTTTTCTCCAAGAAAAGCATAGGATACTCTTGAAGCTCCAAAAGTGTTAGTGTTTTTTTAGGAGCCTTATTCTTTGATACGAAAATATCTTGTATTTTCATAAGTTCATAAAAATGAAATCTATTTTCATTATTAACTTTACTAACTATTGCACAATCTAAAGTACCTTTTTCCAACAAATCCAGTGTTTCCAATGTTACTCGATTTGTAATCTCGATTTTTATATTTGGATAAAGCTCATGGAATTTTTTTAAATATGGCATAAAATAGTATTTGCAAAGTGTATTACTTATTCCGATTCTTACAACTCCAAGACTCTTGTCTTTTAATTTTTTGATTAATTTTTCACCAGCCTCTATTTCCATAAAGGCATTTTTTACATGATTATAAAGCATTTTTCCTTCATCAGTTAGATTTACACCTTTAGAAGTCCTGTTAAAAAGTTTTATCCCCAATGAATTTTCTAAATTTTTAATTGATTTTGTAACAGCTGGTTGAGAAATAAAAAGTCTTTCTGCTGCTTTAGAGATATTTCCATATTCAGCAACTATATAAAAATTATAATAAAGTTCCATAGAACCTCCCAATTTTATATCATAACCTATAGTTATGCTAACTATAAATAATTATCATTTTATTTATATCTAAAATTAGTATATAATAGCTTTAAATAGAAGTAAAGCGATAAATTAATTTAATAAATATCGGAGGGATTAAAGTGGGAAAAACGTTATATGAAAAGATTTGGGATAAGCATATTGTTGAACAAGAAGAAGGAAAACCAGCAATAATCTATATTGATTTACATTTATTACATGAAGTAACATCACCGCAAGCTTTTGAAGGATTGAGAATAGCAAATAGAAAAGTTCGTCGTCCAGACCATTCTTTTGCTACAGTTGACCACAATATACCTACAAAAGATAGATATAACATAACTGACCCAATATCTAAAAAACAAATTGAAACACTTGAAACTAATTGTAAAGAGTTTGGTGTAGAACTATTTGGAATGGATAGTATAGAACAGGGAATAGTTCACGTTATTGGACCAGAATTGGGACTTACTTCTCCGGGGAAAACTATTGTCTGTGGAGATAGTCATACAGCAACTCATGGAGCTTTTGGAGCTTTAGCTTTTGGAATAGGTACTTCAGAAGTTGAGCATGTACTTGCTTCTCAATGTTTACACCAAAGTAAATCGAAAACAATGAACGTAAAATTAATTGGTAATCTTCAAGAAGGAGTTACTGCTAAAGATGTAATTTTAGGTTTAATTGCTAAATACGGAACTGATTTTGGAACAGGATACGTTTTAGAGTTTACAGGTGAAGCTGTAGGAAAAATGACTATGGAAGAAAGACTTACTATTTGTAACATGGCAATAGAAGCTGGGGCTCGTTCAGGACTAATGGCTCCAGACCAAGTAACTTTTGATTACTTAAAAGGAAGAATGTACGCTCCAAAAGGAGAAGAGTTTGACAAAGCGGTAGAAGAATGGAAAGCTTTGGCAAGTGATACAGATGCGACTTATGATGCTGAATCAACTTTAGATTTGAATACGTTGGAACCTCAAGTAACTTGGGGAACTTCTCCAGCAATGGGAGCAAGTATCAGCGATAACGTTCCAAGTCCAGAAGATTTTGATGACTTAGATAAACAAAATGCTTGTAAAAAAGCTCTTGAATATATGGGACTTACAGCAGGAATGCTTATGTCAGATATAAAAATTGATTATGCTTTTATTGGCTCATGTACTAATGGAAGAATAGAAGACCTTAGAGCAGCAGCAATTGTTGCAAAAGGAAGAAAAGTAGCAGAGGGAGTTACTGCTTTAGTTGTTCCGGGAAGCCAAAGAGTAAAAGTTCTTGCAGAAAAAGAAGGATTAGATAAAATCTTTATTGAAGCAGGTTTTGAATGGAGAGAATCAGGATGTTCTATGTGTCTAGCTATGAATCCTGACCAATTACAACCAAAAGAAAGATGTGCTTCTACCTCTAACAGAAACTTTGAAGGTCGTCAAGGGCGTGGAGGAAGGACTCATTTAGTTTCTCCTGCAATGGCAGCAGCAGCAGCAATAGCTGGACATTTTGTAGATGTTCGTAAATTCGATACTTTAGGAGGTAATAAATAATGAAACCTTTTGTTAAATTAGATGGTGTAGTAATGCCAATAGATAGAAATAACGTTGATACAGATGCGATTATTCCTAAGCAATTTTTAAAAAGAATAGAAAGAAGTGGATTTGGCCAATTTGTTTTTTATGAATTTAGATTTGATGAAAATGATAAGCCAATAGCTGATTCAGTATTTAATAATCCTAACTATACAGGTGCCAGTGTTTTGATATCGAGAGCAAACTTTGGTTGTGGTTCTTCAAGAGAGCATGCTCCTTGGGCTTTAGAAGACTATGGATTCAGAACTGTAATTGCTCCAAGCTTTGCAGACATATTCTTTAATAACTGCTTTAATAACGGTATTTTACCAATTAAATTGGATAACTCTATAATGGATACTTTATTTGCTAATACATATAAATATCCTGCATATAAACTTGTTATAGACTTAGAAAATCAAAAAATTACTGATGCTTATGGACTTGAGATTCCTTTTGATGTAAATCCTTTCCATAGACACAAATTATTAAACGGATTAGACGATATAGGATTAACTCTTTTGAAAGATGATAAAATTACTGAGTATGAGAAAGCTCATGGAATTATATAAAGGCAATTAGTAATTAGTAGTTTTTGTAGGGGTAAACCTCCGTGTTTACCCTTATATAAATAGTAGAATATTTATGACTCCATACTTCATGGAAGAGTAACACATT
>JAGNSM010000065.1:4872-13002 GCA_017988045.1 Fusobacteriaceae bacterium | reverse complement strand
TATATTGGTAGAAGACAAAGACGCTAACGATGTAATGACTTTTAAAATCATTACTAAATCAAGTTTCGGAGTTTTTAAAGTAGATGTAGTAGAATAAATTGTAGGCGAATGTTTCGCCTATTTTTTTTACAAAATAAAGGTTAAAAGACTGGGTAAGAGTATATAAAATATGGGTGATAAAATGAAAAAATTTGAAAAATATACGATAGCTTCTTTAGGTGGGGCTATATTTTTTTCTTTATGGAATGTAAATATAATTATAGGAAGCTTAATTTTATTGGCATGTATTTTAATTGCTAATATAGATAAGAAAAAAATCTATTGCTTATTTATTGGAATTCCTTTTTTTGTGGGAAGCTTAATTACATTAAATAAAGAGATGGAAATAGGTGAAATTTATAAAGCTAAGATTACTATAGATAAAAAAATAGAGATTAAGAGTATCAATAATAAATTTGTTAAAAATAAATATTATTTAAAGAATAAGTTTATGGAAAATAGAGTAGGGAATTTTGAAGTAACAATCAAAGTGAATGAAATAGAAAAATTTAATAATATTTATTATGTCGGTGGAGAAGTAACAGAAGTTAAAGAAAACTATTTTAATAAATATAGAAATAGTATCAGAAAAATAATAGAAAACACAGGATATTCTTATGAGGTAGAAGCCTTTGTAAAGGCAATAGTATTAGGCGAAAGAGGAGAATTAAGTCAAGAGTTAGAAGAGAATTATAGAAAAGTTGGTGCAACTCATGTTTTGTCAATTTCGGGCTTACATATAAGTATAGTTATAATAGGATTTATAGCGATACTTCATTATTTTAGCTTTAATTATAGGTTGAAATACATATTAACTTTGATAATTTTGACTTTTTATGTAGCAATCTTAGGGAATAATCCTGCAATTTTACGTTCTTATATAATGGGAGCTATTTATCTTTTATCCAAAATATTCTATGAAAAATCTGATATAAAAAAGAGTTTTTGTATAAGTTTAATAGCATTGGTTTTTATAAATCCAAATGTGATTTTAGACTTATCATTTATTATGTCTTATAGTGCATTATTTGGTATTATATATGTATACGATAAGTTTAAGAGAGAAAATATTTATTATAATGTTTTCTTAGTAAGTCTTATAATTCAGCTAGTTCTTACACCTGTTACAATATATTATTTTAAAACTATGGCAATATACAGTTTTGTATTTAACATATTTATTGTGATTTGGGGAGATTTTTTGATTAATTTGATATTTTTAGGAGTGTTTTTGGAAAGTATAAAATGTGGATTTATATTAAGAAAAGTAACGGAGTTTTTTTATGAAGTTTTAGATGTTTTCATAAAAACTATGAGTAGATTACCTATGTCCTCATTAGAGATTGAAAGAGAAATTTCAGTATATTTTTTTATTCTAATGATAATTCTCATATTTATATCCTTGTGGGATGTAAATTACAGTATATATGGGATAATGATTGGGATATTAGCATATAATTTACTACCTTATGAAAATCTTAAAACTGCAAATTATTATTATTTTCCAAAAGAAAAAGTATTAGTTATTTTAGATAAAAAAGATAGAAAAATAAAAAAATTAGAAGATAGAGCAAAAATAATTGTTGGAGAAAAAGAAAACTTGGAAAGTTATGAGAATAAAGAACATTATGATATAAAAAAGGGAGAAAGATTACATATTGGTCAAATAATGATTGATTTTAAAAATGAAATAAATTGTATATATAGATAGTATAGAAGCAAGGGTAGAAGTGTGAAAAATTGCAAAAAAAAACCAAATATGATAAACTGGTCTTGATACTTATAAAAAATAGTTGAGGTGAAGATTTGAAAAAATTCTTAAATGATATAAAACGAGCAAATCCAAACATGGGTGGAAATACAAAAGTTATTTATGGTATTTTAATCATAATGGTAGTTTTGATGATAATAAAAAACGTAGTAACTAATATGGAAATACTTATAATTATTCCAGTATTGATTATGTCTATTGTTTTACATGAGTTGGCTCATGGATATGTAGCTTATTTGAATGGAGATGACACAGCTAAAATACAAGGAAGACTAACTCTTAATCCAATAAAACATATTGATGCATTTGGATTGTTATTGCCGATATTTCTAATTCTTACTAGTTCATCTTTTGTTATAGGGTGGGCGAAGCCAGTACCAGTAAATTATTATAAACTTAATAATCAAAAATCTAGTATTTTTTATGTTTCAATAGCAGGAATAGTTACTAATTTATTCTTGGCAGTTATAGGAGCATTATGTCTAAGATTTCTTACAGCAGAAGTACTGGCAAATAAATATATTTATTTAGGTATAATTTATTTAATTAGACTAAATATAACTTTAGCAATTTTCAATTTATTACCTATTCCACCTTTAGATGGCTCAAAAATAATAACTGCCTTTGGGAGTAATAACTTGAAAATGGGACTTTATAGAATAGAGCGTTATGGATTTATAATTATAATGTTATTACTTTGGACAGGAGTTTTAGATATTGTAATGAATCCTTTGTATAGGTTGTTTTATAGCATTATTAATTTGATAATAGGAGCTTAATATGGAATTGTTGACAGTATTAAATATTGTAGGTGTTATAGCCTTTACATTATCAGGTGTTCTTAAGGGATTAAAACATCAGTTAGATATATTTGGAATTATAGTTTTGGGAGCAATAACAGCAATTGGTGGCGGAATAATAAGAGATTTGTTATTAAATAAAATTCCAAATACAATAATATCGGAAACAGATATTTATTTGTCTGTTACTGTTTCAATTATAGGATATTTTATAGCTCAAAATTTGGATTCTTTAGGAAAGTTAATATCTATAACAGATGCATTGGGACTTGCAGCATTTGTTATAATTGGAGCGGAAGCAGCGCTTACAAGTAAAGGAATAGGGTTAATGGGGACGGCTATAATGGCTACACTTACTGGAGTAGGTGGCGGAATGATTAGAGATAGTTTGGTCAGAGAAACACCTTTTGTTCTCAAAGAAGACTTGTATGCAACTCTTTGTGTTTTGGGAGGGATGCTATATTATTATTTTGCAATGTATACAGAGGTTCCTAAAACGGTTTATTCAAATATAATAATGATAGCAATTTTTTTAACAAGATTATTGGCAATAAAATATAAGCTGAATTTACCGAAAAAAATAATATAGTTTAGAAAAGTAATGGGGAGAGTAATTATGGAAGAATATAGAATTTTGATAGTAGAAGATGTTAAAGCAGCACATCTTTTATATGAACAAGCATTATTAAGTCAAAATAAGGATTATATTATAAAATGTGTAGATAGAGGTAGTGAAGCACTAAAAGAATTAAGAATTCATAAATATAACATAGTTCTTTTAGATATTAATCTTCCAGATATGAGGGGAGAAGAAGTATTAGAGAAAATAAGAAGCAGAGGAATGGATGTTCCTGTTCTTATATTAACAGCATTTGCAGAAAAATCTTTGGTATTAAATGTTACAGGATTTGGGATACATGATTATTTATTAAAACCTGTGGATTTAAATATGTTAAGAGAGAGAGTTTCTGAAATCTTATTAGGGAAAAAAGAAGTAGTAATAAAAAACTCTAGTAAAAAAGAGAAAAATATAGATAAGAAAGAAAAAGTTGTAAAAAAAGAAGTAGTTCAGGAATATGACCCGAAATATTTGTGGAAAAAGAAAGTAATATGTCCAGTATGTGCTCATGAGTTTGAAACTTATAATTATAAAAATAAATCACAAGCATTGAAAGAAAAAGAAAGTGATTTTCATGAGATTTATGATAAATTCGACCCAATAATGTATGATATATACGTTTGTCCTTCGTGTTTTTTTGCGTCAACAATAAGTGAATTTGATAAACTAAAGGCTAGAGAAATGGAAATATTATTCAATAATAAGAGAAGTAGTACATTGGACTATAGTAAAAATAGAACGATAGATATGGCTTTAGAAAGTTATGACTTAGCTATACATTGTAAAAATCAAACAGAAAAACCAAATGAAGCTTTATTAGCAAATTTATATATAAAAAAGGCTTGGCTATATAGAGGGATTAATGAAAGCAATGGTGAATTGAAAAATCTAAGTGAAGCTCTTCATCTTTATGAGAAAAAATATCTTACAGCGAGTAACGTTGGAGGAGCATTGAGTGAGAATGGATTAGCTTATCTGATAGCAGAGCTATCAAGAAGAGTAGGAGACTATAATAAAGCTCAGAAGTATTTTGGAATTCTAATTAACTCTCAAGATGCAAAAAAAGAAAAATATATTTATAGTCTAGCAAAAAGACAGTATGAAATACTTAAAGAGGAAAAGAAATGAAAACGGTACTAAAAGAAACACAGATAGAGTTTGAAGAGAAGAAATCTAAATTTATTGGATATATTAAGCCTGTAAAAGAAGTAAGAGAAGCTGAAAATTTTATAGAATATATAAATATGATGCATCCAAATGCAACTCATAACTGTTCAGCTTATAGAATAATTGAAAATGGACAAGAGTATTATAAGGTAGATGATAATGGAGAGCCAAGTGGAACGGCAGGAAAACCTATAGGCGAGATATTTGTGACATTAGATGTATATAATGTAGTGGTAGTTGTTACAAGGTATTTTGGTGGAATTAAACTTGGAGCAGGTGGGCTCATAAGAAATTATGCTAAAACAGCAAAATTAGCTGTAAATGAGGCTCAAATAGTAGAGTATATAGAAAAAAAAGAATATCTAATTGATTTTAGTTATGGGAAAAGTAACGAGATTGATAAAATAGTTTTTGATGAAAAAATAGAAATTTTGGATAGAAATTTTGATGAAAGAGTATCTTATAAAATGTTATTATCGCAAAATCAAAAAGAAAAAATTCAAGAGATTAAAGATATAATTGTAATTGGAGTGTAATGCTCCAATTTTTTTTACAAATAAAAAGTTGTCTATAAAATAAGATTTTTACATATTGAAGCATTTTTATGATTTAGGAAAGGGACAAAACATAAACCAGAAGCTTATTCTCCTAAAGGATAATTTCCTTTGATAAAGCTCCACTATATTAAGAAAGAGATTCACCAAACTAGAATGATGCTAAACTCATTAATTTTTATTGAAGTTTTTAAAGGATTTCTTAATAAACTCTGTTACACTTTGTAAAAAAAGTCCAATAAAATAGAGTTTTAAAGTTTAGAAGTTACTCTAAAAGCCTTAGGATTTAAGTTTAAACAGAGAGTTAGAGAAAAAACTATTAATAATCCAGTAAGTACTGATAGAATATTTGTTTTGAATTTATTGGCAATTCATGTATAATATTATTGATATCAATATAATTTAGTTTAATTCAAACTAATTATTTTCACAGAATGGAGGAACTTATGATATTAATTACATCATTAATTATATTTTTTATTGTTTTTACAGCATTATTTTCCAAGCAATTAAATATTCCAGTAATTATGATAGCTTTGTTTGTAGGGATGATATTTGGAAGCGATATCAGTGGATTTGTTTACTTTGATAATGCAGAATTTGTAAAAAATTTTTCAGATATTGTATTAGTTTTTGTACTATTTGCAGGAGGATTCAATATTCAGTACAAAAGATTGAAAGAGATTATTAAGCCTACATTACTACTTGCTACTATAGGTGTATTAATCACTTCATTACTTACAAGTTTTATTTTTCAAAAATTTTCTAACTGGAGTTTTATTAATTCGTTTCTGCTCGCAAGTATAATATCTTCAACAGATGCTGCTGCGGTATTTTCCATATTAAAGAATAAAACTATCTCTAACAAAGTTGGGATTATCACAGAGGTCGAATCTGCTGCCAATGACCCTATGGCAATTATTATGACGACTTTTGTTATACAGTATATTTCGGGGAATAATGTGATTTCGGGAAGCCATGTTATTTTAAGCTTTATATGGCAATTTATTGGCGGAGCGATAATTGGTTATCTTATTGCCATTATAGCTTATCGGTTTTTAAAATATGTATTAAAATTATATAAAGAATATATATTTTTATTTTTGATAGGGATTATCCTTTGTGCTTATGGAAGTGCTCTTCTTCTTCATGCAAGTGGAGCTTTATCTGCTTTTTTCTGCGGCTTAACACTAGGAAATAAAAAATTCCCTTTAAAAAATGGTATAAATTCTTTTGTAGAAACAATATCATTTATTACCAATGTTTTTCTATTTATTTTATTAGGTCTTTTAGTTTTTCCAAAAGAATTTTCAAAAATTTGGCCGTTGTCGTTTTTTCTATTTGTTATACTTACTTTTATAGGAAGACCAATTTCTGTATTTTTATGTACATTTAAATGGAAATTGAATTTTAAAGAAAATATATTTTTGAACTGGAGTGGGATTAGAGGTGCTGTTCCGATTATTCTTGCTATATATCCTCTAGCTTCAGGAATAGATAAAGGACAGGAAATGTTTAATATTATTTTTCTAACTGTAATTATTTCTATTGTAGTACAAGGAACAACTATTGGATTTTTAGCAGATTATTTTAGTTTTAGTAAAATTATAAAGCATAAACCTCTACAAGTTATGGAACTTGTTACCGTAATTGATACAGATTATGAGCTTTTAGAAATACACTTGGATGAGGATATTTATAAAGGGAAAGTAAAAATATCTAATTTAAATCTTCCTTCTGATACTACAATTACAATGATTACAAGAAATGGAAAGATTTTAGCACCTACAGGAAAAACTTATATTTATAGTGGAGATACCATCTCTATTTTAGCAAAAAACTCTAAAGTAAAAGATATTACTGAAAAAATCTTGATTAATTTCAATTCTATTTAATTGGTTTTATTACAGAATTAAGCTTTACTATTTACAATAGATTTATTTACTCTTATTTCAAGGGCAGATGAGGCAATGTATTTGGCTAAAAGTATAGGAAAAAATAGTATCGTTGCTGTAGAGTAATATAAAATAAATGGAAAATCCTCGTTTTTATAACGAGGATTTTTTAGTTTTAAATAATTAATTCTACAACAAAAACAGTAATACATGCAAATAACGAAACTTTAAATAAATTTTGTTCTTTATAAGCAAGAAACATTGCAACAAGAAAACCGCCAAGAGCAGACCACATATTTCCAGTAGAATGAAGTATTGCGGGGAAAGTCATAACTGATAAAGTTACATAGGGAATAAAATATAGAAAAGATTTTAGAAATTCATTATCTATTTCTTTTCGTATCAAAGTGAGTGGAACAAGCCTTATTGCATAAGTGACTGTTGCCATAACCAAAATATATAAATAAATATTATTTTTCATTAACAACCTCCTTCGTTTGAGAAAAGAATGCAGCAATCCCAGATATAAATACTGATAGTATAATTAATTTGAAACCAGAAGAAATTTGATTTAGTACAGGAAGCTTAGTGAACATAAAGCTTGAAATCATAGAAATCATAATAACACCAGTAAGTAGCTTGTTTTCTTTGGCTGGTGGAATAATTATAGCAATAAACATCCCATAAATTGCAATACTTAGGGCATTTATTATTCTTTCTGGAAGTATGTTGCCAGAAATTACTCCAAATAAAGTTCCGAGTATCCATCCTGGAATAGCAATACTCATTAGTCCATAGTTATAAAAAGGATTCAATTTTTCTTTTTTGCATACAGATAATCCAAAAATTTCATCTGTAATTCCAAACCCTATGAAAAATCTATGGAAAAAAGGTACTTTAAAATCAATTTTTTGAGATATGGCACAAGACATGAGAGAGTATCTAAGGTTTATTATTAACTGAATAATAGCTAACTCCATATAACTAGCAGAAGCACTTATTAGTCCAAGACCTGCAAATTGCCCAGCAGAGGTAACATTAGTAGCAGACATGAGAACAGCTTGAAAAATTGTAAGTCCTGAGGTCTTAGCCACAATTCCAAAGGAAAAGGAAACTGCAAGATATCCAAGAGCTACAGGAATTCCATCTTTAATACCATTTTTAAAATTACAAATATTGTATGACATAATCGATACCTTTCTTAACTTTTTTATAATTTTATCACAGAGATTGACATTAGTAAAATGAATTTATATAATAGATATATTAGAATAACTAATGTAAA
>JAGNSM010000065.1:0-4772 GCA_017988045.1 Fusobacteriaceae bacterium | reverse complement strand
TAATTCTACGTTCGAGAAAGGGAATAGAGCTTACACCAGACGGCAAAGAGTATTTGCCTTATATAAAGACAATATATCATTCTTATTTGGAGCTTATGGAGAAAAATAAGGAGATGCAAGGACTGGAAAAAGGAATTGTGCGAATTGGAACATTTTCTAGTGTATCTTGTAACTGGTTGCCAAAACTTATGAAAGAGTTTAAAGCCCAATATCCATCAGTACATTTTGAACTTCATCAAGGAGAGTACACAAGTATTGCTCAATGGATTAAGGAAGGAAGTGTGGACTTTGGATTTGTAAATCCTCAAGCTGAGGCAGTAAAAAGTTTGCAATCAATTCCATTACAGCAAGATGAAATGTTAGCAGTATTACCAAGCAATCATCCTTTAACAACAAAGGATAAAGTTTCCTTAAAAGAATTGACTGAAGAGCCTTTTATTTTGTTAAATGAGGGTCAATTAAGCGAACCTTTAGAAATATTTAAGAAACATAATCTTACTCCAAATATTCAGTATCGTGTTTATGATGATTATACGATTATGTCTATGGTTGAAAGTGAACTTGGAATAAGTATTTTGCCAAAACTGGTTTTGAGTAGATTTCAATATGAGATTACAACAAAAGAGATTTCACCGCCGATAGTTAGAACAATTTCATTAGCTTACAAAAATAAAAGTGTTTTGCCCATAGCAAGTAGGTATTTTATGGATTTTATTGTTAAGCAATGTGGGAAAATTTGATAGTTATAGAAAAATTAGAAATAGTTTTTTGAAGTCGAAGCTTATTCAGCTTCACCGAACCAGCGTGACGCTGGACTCATTATTTTTTCAATATTCTATATTGGATGAAAGTTAAGGGGTTAAGCGTCCCACGCTTAGAGATTTTGTATAAAAAAAACTGAAGACATTTAAGCCTTCAGTTTGGTAATTCTATTAAACAACTTTAGTTGTCCATTCTTCAACATTCCAAATATCAGTAACAATATCCATATAGAAATCAGGTTCATGACTTACAAGAAGTACAGTTCCTTTAAATTCTCTTACAGCTTTTTTAAGCTCTTCTTTAGCATCAACATCTAAGTGATTGGTAGGCTCGTCAAGAACTAAGAAGTTAATATCTCTTAACATAAGTTTGCATAAACGAACTTTAGCATTTTCTCCCCCAGAAAGAACTTTCATTTGACTGGTAATATGGTCATTTGTAAGTCCACATTTCGCAAGGGCTGAACGAACTTCACCATTAGTCATACTTGGAAACTCATTCCAAATTTCATCTAGAGCAGTAGTGCTGCTACTTTCAACTTCTTGTTTAAAATATCCAACTTCCAAGAATTGTCCATGTTCAACTTCTCCAGCTACTGGTTTAATTGCTCCCAAAATAGTATTTAGCAGAGTTGATTTTCCTAATCCGTTAACCCCTCTGATTGCAATTTTTTGATTACGTTCAATAGAGAAATTAAGAGCTTTTGTTAATGGTTCATCATATCCAATTACCAAATCTTTGACAGCTACTACCTCACGAGCTGGAGTACGAGCTGTTTGGAATGAAAATGATGGTTTTATTTTTTCTCTAGCGATTTCAATTATATCCATTTTATCAAGCTTTTTTTGACGGTCTTTTGCAAGATTTGTTGTAGCAACACGAGCTTTGTTACGAGCAATAAAATCTTTTAAGTTATCAATCTCTTTTTGCTGCTTCTTATATGCTTGTTCTATTTGTCTTTTCTTTAGTGCATGCATCTCTTGGAACTGGTAATAATCTCCAGAATAACGAGTAAGCACTGCATTCTCAATATGATAAATAACGTTTGTAACGTCATTTAAAAATGGAATATCATGGGAAACCAAAATAAAGGCATTTTCATATTCTTGTAAGAATTTTTTTAACCATTCAATATGATTCTCATCTAGAAAGTTTGTAGGCTCATCTAGTATAAGTATCATAGGATTTTCTAACAAAACTTTAGCAAGAAGTATTTTTGCTCTTTGTCCACCAGATAACTCAGTAACATCACGGTCAAGACCAATTTCCATAAGACCTAATCCATTAGCATACTCTTCAATTTTAGAGTCTAAATTATAAAAATCTCCACTATCTAAAATTGTTTGGATTTCTCCAACTTCTTCAAGAATTGCATCCATCTCTTCAGGTTCACAACTTCCCATTTTTTCATATAGTCCCATCATTTCTGTCTCTAGCTCAAACATATGACCAAAAGCAGTACGAAGAATATCACGTATACTTTTTCCTTTTTCCAAAGTGCTAAATTGGTCAAGATATCCAGTGGTTATGTGATTACACCACTTTACTTCACCTTCATCAGGCATCATTTTACCTGTAATTATATTTAAAAAAGTAGATTTTCCTTCTCCGTTGGCACCTACTAGTCCAACATGTTCCCCATTTAATAAACGAAAAGAAGCATCTTCCAAAATTTTTCTTGAACCAAAACCATGACTAACATTAGTTACATCTAAAATACTCATAAAGTGTGTTTATCTCCTTTAAAATTCAATATACTTTTAATAATAAGTATATCAAAAAAAAGAAATTCTGAATAGGAAAAAATTAAAATAAGCAAAGAAGTGAAGGATATTGGTTCTTGGCACTTTTAAGTGGTTTGTGATATAATGTAGACAATATTATTTTAATGGAGGAAAAATTATGTCAAGTTTACCAAATTGCCCAAAATGCAATTCAGAATATACTTATGAGGATGGAAACCTTTTGGTTTGTCCAGAATGTGCTTATGAATGGTCATTGGAATCAGCAGAAGATACTGAAAGTGCTAAGGTTGTAAAAGATGCTAACGGAAATATCTTAAATGATGGAGATTCAATAACAGTAATCAAAGATTTGAAAGTTAAAGGAAGCTCTTCAGTTGTAAAAATAGGAACAAAAGTAAAAAATATTCGTTTAGTTGATGGAGATCATGATATTGATTGCAAAATAGATGGTTTTGGAGCGATGAAACTTAAATCTGAATTTGTAAAAAAAATATAGATTTATTAATTAGGATAAGGTGATAAGGTTGAGAGAAAGTTTGGATAAAATAACAAAGATGTTGAGTGCTGTAGAAAATATAGAATTATCTATAGAAAATATTTCTTCTGAAGAGTTATTGGGTGAAACTGCTGTAGCTAAAGAACTTTTGAAAAATATCGAAATTCTAGGTAAAACAAGCGAGATAGTTTCAAATTCTACAAAAGAAAAAAACTCTCATATTCAATGGAAAGAATTGGAAAGATTTTGTAGCTTTATAATTGAAGATGAAGCTATAAAAAATAGAGGCAATTTTATTAATACTTTTAGAGAGTATAGTCCTTTGTTAAAAGGAAAACTAAAGATATTAATAAAAAATATTGAAAGAGCGTAATAAAAACATCATTTAGGGAAACTTAGATGATGTTTTTTTATTTGAGTGTTTAAAAAAGGAATTTTAATATTTTTACTAATATAATATGTAAAGATAATGAAAGGAGAGTATTATGGAAAAAATTCAGTGGTTAGCGGAATATAATATCGGATTAGAGCTAATAGACACTCAACATCAGAAGCTTGTAGAAATTCTAAATAATCTTAATGAAGTAAAAAAAGAAAAAAATATTGAAAGTTTAATAAGAGTATTTCACGATTTGATTTGTTATAGCAGAATTCATTTTTTTGATGAGGAAGAAATAATGAAAAAGATTAATTATCCTAAATATGAAGAACATAAGCTGGAACATAAGTTTTTTATTGATAAATTAGAAGAAATAAATAAAGAGATTTATGAAAAAAATATTTATGTAAGTTTAAGTATGAGGATTTTTTTGACGGATTGGCTTGTTGACCATATATTGAAAACGGATAAAGGACTTATACCATATATTAATAAATAAATTTTATACTAACTAATAAATAGAATTGCTGAATTAACAAAATTTTTAAAAGCAATTATGTTTTGTAGTTAGTATTTTTTAATTTTTGCAACCTTTATTTTTTCAATAAAATAAAGTATAATTAGACTATAATTTTAAAATTAGGAGGAATAAAGTTGAATATATGGGATGCAGTACAAAATCAATTTATTGAAGTAATAGAATGGCTTGACGAAGGAACAGAAAATATTGTCTATAGATTTCCTGTTGCAGGGCAAGAGATAAAAATGGGAGCTCAGCTTATTGTAAGAGAATCACAGACAGCAGTATTTATAAATGAAGGTAAAATAGCAGATGTATTTACAGCAGGAACTTATGTGCTTTCTACTCAAAATATGCCTGTGTTAACTAAGTTGAAATCTTGGAAATATATGTTTAATTCGCCATTTAAGGCAGAAGTTTATTTTATAAATACAAAACAATTCTTAAATCAAAAATGGGGAACAAGCAACCCTGTGCTTATGAGAGATAAAGAGTTTGGAATGATTAGGCTTAGAGGTTATGGGATATTTTCTTATAGAGTTAATAATCCTAGTTTATTTTTAAAGGATATATTTGGAACAAATGGAGATTTTAGTGTAGAGAGTATTAGTAATCATTTAAAAAAAATGATAACAAGTTCACTATCTGATTTGATAGCAGAAAGTAAAATTGGAGCGCTTGATTTATCAAGTAATTATGATGAATTAAGTGAAATGGGTAAAAGTAAAATAAGTAGCATATTCGAAAATTTTGGATTAGAATTAAAAACTTTTGTTATAGAAAATTTATCTCTACCAGAAGAAGTAGAAAAATCTGTAGATAAAAGAACGTCTATTGGAGTATTTGGAGATATTGGGGAATATACAAGGG
>JAGNSM010000163.1 GCA_017988045.1 Fusobacteriaceae bacterium | reverse complement strand
AATTTTTCAATTTCACTAATTTGCTTATTAAACTCTTCAGAAAGTTTAATATAATTATCATAATAAATTTGTGTTTCAGCAAGTCCATAAGATCTTATATTCAGCATAATATCATTTACACTTGATTCTATTTCGCTTGATAAAGATACTGCAGGTACAAATTCCTCATCAAGTTTTTTTGCATTGCTACCGCTTCTGTTCATATTAACTATAGCAATTAACCCCAATAATATAGAAATAAGAAGTATACTTGTAAATCCTAAACTAATTTTTTTACTTAATTTCATATTTTTAAACATAATAGCCTCCTATATAGATATTTAGTTATTTATTTCTGCTTTGCTAACAACACTTATAATGTCTAAGATTATTATTATTTTATCCTTTACCTTTGCAATTCCATTTATAAAAAAATCTTGCAAATTCTGAGCATCTTCTTCATAATCTTCAAGCTCATTATTTTTAATTTCAATTACTTCTGCTACATGATCTACTACTATGCCTATCTTTTTTTTACCTTTTTCTCCTGTTACTTCTACCACCACTATACAAGTTCTTTCTGAATATTCTCTTTCTTCCATTCCTAACCTTAATCTCAAATCCATTACAGAAATTATTTTGCCTCTAAGATTAATAACACCTTTAATATAACTTGGGGTATTAGGAACGCCAGTAATACTCATCATCGCATTAATTTCTTTTACAGAACTAATTGAAATTCCGTATATTTCATTTTTTAATAAAAAAGTCAAGTATTTACCTTCAATGTTATTCATTCATTACCTCCCACGTCATATCTTTTAAAATGTTATTATTCTTAGTTGGTATTGCTATTCTAAATAATGTTCCCTTTCCTACTTCTGAATGTACAGAAATAGTCCCTTGCATTTTTTCTATTTCACTTTTAACTATATCTAAACCTATTCCTCTTCCAGAAATAATATCTTCATCTTTTTTAGTAGAAAACCCTGATAAAAAAATTGCATTTAATATATTCTCATCTTGAAAATCTATATTTTTTTCTATTATTTTCCTTTTGATTTTTTCTTTGTTAATTTCTTCCCCATTATTTTCAACATTTATTATTAATTCCGTATTTTCAAAAATAGCGTTTATAAATATCTTTTTCTCCTCTATTTTATTAGTAAATCCATGAGTCAAAGCATTTCTAACAATCTGAACCATTGGCACAAATAATCTATTTAAGATTTTTTTATCAATTACTATTTCTCCACCCTTACAAATAATTTCACAATTAATTCCAGTAGTTTTCATATTATATTTAGCTACTTTATGCAATTTTTTAAATAATGTCTCTATCTCTTGAGCTTTATATCTTGAAATATAGTTTTCTATTTTTTCCAATACTATGTTTAACTCTTCTTTATATTGAACATAGTTGTATTCATCTAATTTATCACTCAATCTTCGAATTGTTTCTATCCTAAAATAAAGATCTTCAATTTTCCTTAAAGGAACTTTTATATATTCTTCATTCTCTAATACCAAATCATCTAAAATTTCTAACCTTTTATGCTCTTTAATTTTAAAATTTTTTAAGTTATTCAGATGAATTTTAACAATTTCATTAAATTTTTTATCCTTTACCAAAGAAAAATCTTTGCATAATTGTTTAATTAATTGTACAGAATTTATAAGTATTTCAACTACGACCAAATCAAACTCTATAAGCCCATTTTGAAGTTTTGAAAGTATCGTTTCTGTATTATGAGCAATCGTTTCTATTAAAGTTTGTGAAGCAAATCCAGCTATTCCTTTAATACTATGAAATGATCTATATACCTCTTTTACAATTTCATCATTTAATTCTGCATGTTCTAAAGTAACTAACTTTTCTTCTAATTGCTCTAAAATTTCTAAAGATTCTTCTTTAAATTCACTCAGATGCTCAATTTCTAGCTTTTCTTCTTCATCTATATATTTATCTTCAATAATACTCATTACTAATGGATTCATATTTCCATCTCCCACTCTTAATAACTCTTAAAAAGTAATATGTTTATTTTTAAAAAATTCTTTATACTTTCTATCTTCTTCTAGGATATGTTCATATATCCACTCTTGTACAACCTCTTCTAGTTCTTCAATAAAACTATAGTTTCCTAAAAAATAAAGTTCAATGTAGCCTGTTACTTTTTCTTTCAAATCATCATGTAATTTTTTATGTTCTTCAATCAATTCATAATTATATTTCCTCATCATGGACTCTTCAGTATTAAAATGAAATTGCATATATTCTTCTAAAAATAATAATATATCTTTAATTTCATTTATTTCAGTAGCTTCATTTAATATTTCGCTTAATTCAAATAATTTTTTATGCTGTTCATCTATTTCTACTATTCCTATTGAATATTCATCATTCCATTTCATAATAACCTCCTGTCTAAACTATGTATACAAAAGTATAAAAAAATTTCCTTTAAAAAAAATAAAAAAGTCTATAAAAAATAGACTTTTCTTTAAAATTATTATTTAATATTAACTACATTATTTATCCACTTCTTTGATTTTATTCTTCTAAATCCAAATATAAGCTTTATTATTTCTTCACTTGCAGCTAGTAAGTATACCAAATATACTGGAAGTCCCCATACTAATCCACCAAAGTATACTAACGGGACAGACACTAACCATAAAGCAGCTACATCAATATATAATGCAAATTTTGTATCTCCTCCACCTCTTAATATTCCAACAATTATAGTACTATTTATCGATTTTAGCGGTAATATAAATGCTAAAATAAATAAAGTTATTTTTGCCATGTTATAAGTCTTTTCTTTCAACTCATATACATTCAATATAGGAATTGTGATTAATGCCATTACTATAGCCATTACTATTCCTAAAATAAACGCCATTTTTTCAAAAGAAACACCATATTTTTCAGCTTTTTCATTTTCACCTTCACCTATAGTATTCCCTATTATTACTCCTGCTGAATTTGCTAATCCTATAAAACCAACAAATACAATTCTTTCAATGCTAGAAACTACATTAACTGTTGCTACTGCCTCTGTACTCATTCTTGCATAAATCATTGAATAGCAATTTATTCCTAAAGACCATATCGTTTCATTTAGGACTACTGGCAAACTAATTTTTAAATAATTTTTTACAAAATTTATATCAAAATTAATTAACTCTTTAAATTTGGCTGCTAAAGGATATTTTCTTATATAAACAGCTACTATAATTACAAAAAATTCAACTAATCTCGCTATACATGTAGCAATTGCTGCTCCCTCTACCCCATATGCCCTAAATCCAAATTTACCAAATATTAAAATATAGTTCAAAAAAATATTGACTATTAAACTAATAAAAGAAGAAATTACAGTAATTTTTGTTATTGCTATTCCTCTAAGCTGTAAAACATATACAAAAGATACTGCCCATATTAAATATGAAAAACAAACTATTTTTAGATATTTAACTCCCAAAGATATAACTTCTAAATCTGATGTATATATTTTCAAAAGTTTTTCAGGCATAAAAAATGAAGCTAAAAAAAACATTGTTGAGCAGATCAATGAAAAAATTAGTGCTAGTCCTAAAACTTTTTTAATATTAATTATATCTTTCTTTCCCCAATATTGTGCTGTCATAACTCCAGCACCACTTGTTATTCCAAACAAAAGTAAATTTAATAAGAAACTTATTTGATTAGAAAGCCCTACTGCTGCAAGACTTGATTCTCCTAATTTTCCTATCATAAATACATCAGCAAAATTTACTGATGAAGATATCAAATTTTGTAAAGCAATTGGAACTGCAATATACATAACCTTTCGTAACAATTCTTTATCTTTTATCATTATAACCTCTCTATTCTAGCCAGTTCTTTGCTCTTTCAAGTGCTTTTGACCAATATTTCAAGAGTTTTTCTCTATTAATTGACATTTCTGTTGGCTCAAAAATTCTATTAAACTCTATTTTATTTTTTATCTGTTCCAAATCTTTTTCTATACCTAGATTTAATATTGATAAAATATAAACTCCATAAGCAGTTGATTCATAGACTACTGGCCTATAAATTTTTTTATTTAAAATTGCACTTTGAAACTCCATCAAAAAATCATTTAATGCAGCTCCCCCGTCAACTTTTAATGCAATTACTTCTTTTCCCATCTCTTTTTCCATAACACTAATGACATCATAACATTGATAAGCTATAGCCTCTAGTCCAGCTCTTACAATATGTCTAGTGTCATTCCCAAAAGTAAGTCCCATAATAGTTCCTCTAGCATCTGAATCCCAATGAGGAGTCCCCAAACCTACAAAGGCTGGAACAATGTAAACACCACCATTATCTGGTATACTTCTAGCTACATACTCAGATTCAGCAGCATTTTTTATAACTCCCAT
>JAGNSM010000162.1 GCA_017988045.1 Fusobacteriaceae bacterium | reverse complement strand
AATATTTCTTTTTTCTTGTTGAGCTTTAGTATCTATTTTTCTTGCATCTATTTTTTCATTTTTCATGAAAAAATTATAGCTAAAACAAACTTAATTTATTTATGTATTTATTCGGTGTAGTAATAATTCATCAACTATAATAACTTCACAACTAGCAATTAAAGAGTGGCACTCATACATTCACTCTCCAACAGTTGCAGATGCAATTCTTGATAGAATTGTTCATAACTCCTATAAAATTGAAATTGTTAGTGATGATTCAATGAGAAAAATAAATAGTAAATTAAAAAATCAAACCAAAAAAGATTAACATCTTTCCACTTTGTGTTATAATTTTACACTCTTGAAACTTGTTTGAAAAAATGGAAACATAAATGTGAAACAAGTGGAAACATTATCTGAAATTTTACAAAAAAACAAACTTTATATTTTAATTAGATTTATAAGCTTACTTTTCTATTCCATAATCCCTTAGGGTTTATGGAACTTTGCATTTTTTATTTTTTGAACACTTTTTGGAACATAGAAAATGCATTAATATGTTATATGTTTCATAACCTAGAGCTTAAGGAAAACACTATTTAGAATTTTGTGTTTTATTTTTTTTTGACATATCATTTTTATATTTTTCATATAATTACACACTTCCAATAATACTTAACTCTACTTGATAAGTTTCTTTTAAATAGTTCTCTGTAACAGCAAGAAGTTCCAATTGAGAATCACTAGCTTGACTTTTTGATAGTCCTGGCTGAACTATAAACATTTTAAAATCGCATTTATATCTTCCTCCTAAACATTTATCTCTTATTATAAATAAATCATCCATATCTCCTAATTGGAATCTTGTAGTTTCTTGGTTTGATATTCTTTTTCCTTCTCTTGAGATAAGATGTTTACACAAATTATATCCATTATATTTTTTACCAACCCAGAATATACTTTTTTGAGTTTGTCCACAAACCTCGTATAAATCATCAATCCTAGCACCAGGGCTATCTCCATGAGAATACTTTAAATGATAAAATTCTATATCTATTGTTAAATTTTCGTCATCAACTTTAAATGCAACAATATCTGCAGCTTCTCCAGAACTATCATCATCAAAAACAATATCATACTCCCCTGTAGCAATTAAGTCTTGTATCATTTTATACTGAATCGAATCAGATATTCTTGTTAATTTCTGTGATTCTTTTTTTATGTCAACTCCAGTCCAATCTTTAGCTATAATATCTTCCTTATCATAATTAGAACCCTCAAAGTTATATTCTGCAAACTCATTACCTTCTAACCAAGAACCATCTACAAATCTTATAATAGGAGTATGCTTATATAAATAACTAGATAAAGATACAGGTGAACTACTTCCAATCTTAATTTCTGCTGCACTTCTTATAGGGTCAATAGAAAAATTATCTTCACTAATCTTCAGTTCATATATAATATTTACATTATCATCACATGTTATAACAAATTTGATATTCCCAGTTTCATTTGCCTCGAATAAATTTATATCTGTAGAACTAAACGCATACTGTTCCCCACCATAAACAATAAAAATTGAATCTTCATTTCTATCTTTTAATATTTCTTCATTCCACTCTATACAGTAAGGCATTTTTTCTGGTCTTTCACTAATCCTTTCTGTAATTATTGCTCCTTCAAGTATATCGTCAATATTGATACTACTGTCAAGAATTTTATCTCCTATATACGAACACCAATCATTAAATTCTTTTAAATTTCCATTCTTCATTGACCATACTCTTCCTTTATAAGAACAGCCCATTGAGACTTTTTCTCCGTTCTCATAGCCAACACCAAATATATTAGATTTTATTTTATTAAGTAAATCAGTTGATGATAAAGCTTTTTGAAGATCCTGTCCTACATGTTGAGAATAACTCTTAGATTTACCCAATTGTTCCTTCAATCCAGCATTATTTATTTTTAATAAGTTAATATTCCCTAAACATCTAAATACTTCTTCTGCACAAACTAAATCAGCTGTATAATTAGTTATTACTTCTGCTAACTTTTTATAAACACCATTATTTTGTGAGCTATTAATAAATAAAAGCTGATTTGTACTATCCCAATGAATTACATATAAAGACCAAACTAAATCTTCAACATCTTCTATTCTTCCCCATTTTACAAATGCTTTTTCTGCTGTAACAACTACTAAAGTTTTTTCTACTGTATTAATGTCTGAATATACTTGAGAAAAATTATCTATTCCAGGAATACCTAGCTCAAAGTTTGTTGGTTCCCAATCTGTAATATCAGTTTTATAAATTACACCACTTAATGCAGGTCTTACATTTTGAAGTTGTATTTCATTAGGAAAGTTCTCGAATCCTTTAATAAAGTTATAAAACTCTTCTTGTTCACGGTTTTCATCTGCACTGATTAAAGGAAGTAGTTTATTCCAATCTGCATTTTGTCCATATAAGTGTTCTAACTCTGTTGTTGTCTCTGTTGTTGCTAAATTAACAATTATTGAAGCATTTCCCAATTCTTCATCAATACTATCTCTTGTAAATCTACCTGCTAATTGTAAAGTAATAGGTAAACTCTTTTTTATATCATGAAATGCAGCAATTTTTAAGTTTGGCAAATCAAAGCCTTCACCTAACATATCGACACAAATTATAATCTTTGTTTCTAACTTTTCAATTGATTCTTTTATACTCTTTCTTTCTGTTTGGTTAATGCCAGTATGAATTTGAACAGGATTAAACTCTTCAAACTCTACATAACACTCAAAGACTTCTTCTGCTCTCTTTTTTGAGTTAACTCTAGCCATTAATACATGATTGTATCCAGATTCTAAATCTCTTCTTAATATTTCTACTGCTTTATCAGCTATAGATTTATCATATTTATTAGAATCAAATTCTTTAATTGGGATAAATTCTATTTCTCTAAAGTAACCTTCATCTTGTGCTTTAGACAATGGATAATTAAATATTATTTTACCATCTAAGCTTTTATTATCATTTCTAAAAGGGGTAGCAGTAAATTGTAAAATTTTCTTAGATGAAAATTCTTTCTTAAAAGACTTCCAAGTAGTTGCACCTACATGATGAGCTTCATCTATAAATAAGTGACTACACTTATTTGCAATACATTGCTGTAAATCTAAAAGCATACCAGTGACAATTTGAGCTGTAGATATAATCACATTACTACGATTGAAAAACTCTTCTATCTCTTCTGAAGTAGAAAGCTTTGATTTTAATACTCCAACCTTTGGGTATAAAGTATTTTCATTTAAAAGTTCTAAAACCTTATGTAATATTCCAAAATCTATAAACTTATCTGAGACCTGTTTTCTCAATGCATCTGTTGGTACAATAACAAGTAGTTTTTCTATATTTCCCATTAATAATAAAGATAACATTGTTTCTGTTTTCCCTGTTCCTGTTGGCATTACTAATGTTGCAGTTTCGTTAGATACTTCCCAATGTCCTAAAGTAGCATATATAGCCCCAATCTGAGGTCTTCTTAATCCTTTTATACCTCGTTCTCTATTTTCTTTCTTTAATGTCAATGAGTTTTCCCATGAATTATTAATCTCAGTAAGAGTATATTCCTGATTTAGAAGAGGATGTTTTAACCAAATGAAATCTTTATCTATACACTCTTCTATATTTTGATAATCATTTAAATTCTTTAAGTACAAAACCTTATCATAATTACTGATCTCAGACCATTGTTTTGTAGGAGTTATTAATATTGGATCAGATAAATTTGTTAATATGTAACCATTCACTCTATTTGTAGTTAGTGGAACAAAAATTACTTCTACTGTTTCACATTCCAGAATCAGTTGATAAATATAATTATTAGAAATTCTTGATTTGTTTAGAATCCTAGGTAAGATTAAAGTGTTCATTAAATTCCTTATGACCTTTATTTAAAAAGTAGTCTACTATTATAGACATTAAAAATACTAATATAAATTATTTAAACATTATATTTTTAGATATACTTATTGTATTACATATATAAAGACTATGATAGAAATATCTTCATAAATGTAAAGCACTAATTTAGGGTGACTCATTCCCATTAAAGATTTTTAAGCCGAATTTGATCCATCAACAAGAAATAAGACAGAAAAAATGATAAACAAATTATCATAAAGATGAGTTGTGAAAAGATGTTCAACAACCTGTACATTGTTAAATATGCTCCAAATTTCAGCTCTATTTGGAACATTTATTAGTAGAAACTTCTATAAGAATAAATCTTATAGTAATAAATTATCGTACTTCATAAATAATATGAATCAGTAATGTGATTTTAATTATTCATATAAATTTCAATCATTAACAACAGCTAAAGTGCTTTATATATATAATATTATTAATTCTGTAGAGGGGTATTTT
>JAGNSM010000161.1 GCA_017988045.1 Fusobacteriaceae bacterium | reverse complement strand
ATAAGGTGTATTATGTTAATTTTAGAAATTCTTAAATCATTTGAGATTCAATAATCATTTTCCACATTTTATTAATACGTAATCCAGTATCTTGTCCAATAAATAGTGAAGATCTCTTTCCACAAGGTCTCCCCAATAAATAATCATCCATCATTTCTTCTATGGAGAAGCTCTTCATACCTTGTTTATGAATATTCAATGCTGTCTCAAGTAATAATGGAGCTATCGATTCCCATGGAATATTTCCCTCTTGATCAAGAGAATAGTCCCATTCACACTCTACAAGAATCGCTGTCGTATCAGAGTTGTAAAGGGTTACTGGCAATTTTTTTGCTGTAATTTTTATTCCATTAATTACAGGCAAAGCCTCAACAGCATCTATTACATCTTGACCATGATTAGAAGCAGCATTGTAGGGACATGTGATGAAACCATTCCTAAAATAGACATTATGATCAATTTTGGAATAACCATTTTGTGGATTTGGAGTTCTATAGAACGTCCAACGTGATTTGTCTACTAACAATGGATGCCATACGGGATAAGTATCAATTACAGGCCCCATTTTATCCATTAAATCACTTAGATACTTACGACTAGCATCACGCTCTTGCGTAGATAATTCCTTTAGATTTGAAAGTAAATATCTTTCCGCACTTTTTCTGTTTTCCATCGCTGCTTCATTAGCTCTAAAAGCCATACAACCTCCACTCATCACACTTTTATTGATATCTACGCACAGAATAGCAATTCTGTGCGTAGATATCAATAAAAGTGTGAATTTGATTATTATTTATCATAGATTTAAATGCATATCATTGATTTTTAATTTAATTTTAATATTAGGTGGGGTATACCAAAATTAAAAAGCCTAGATCTGATATCTAGGCTTTAAAAGTTAAAAAATATAAAAAAATTAAGGGTATAGCCTAAATTTATAAGCTTTGTATAACGTTAATTCTAGTCTTTAACTAAATTACATATTTCATTTTTTGTTGTATTAAGCATGAGGCTGAAATCATTACTAGAGCCTCCTGAACCTGTACTCATTGAATGAATAGCATAAGTTGGTTTTTTACCATTTGCTGTTAGTAAGTAAGCTTTTTTATAATTTGAACCACTTCCAGTATCATCTCTACAAATCATTTTACTATTAACACCAACATTTTTTAATGATTTTATTGGATTGAAATCACAATTATCATAACTAGCTCCAAAACATTGATATGAGTCGATGATATCGATATCGGGTAAGTTAGGATGAAATTGTATTTCTGTTACACCAAATTTCGCCATTTTACCTAAATAAATAACTGACCAAGGCAATTCATATTTTCTGTCTTGTAGATAAGTTGTTTGAACTCCTAACACATTTGATCTAAAAACTCCTTTACGTATTGTTTGAATAGAACCATCTTCAAATTGTGTTTCAGTATAAGGTCTATGAAGCCAAATTATAGATGGATTATTAGACTTGTAATCCCACCATATTGCAGATACATCTGAATTTGGTAAAAAATTTTTTATGACAGGTCCAATTTCTTGCATTTTCAGTTTTTCTAACCCTTTGTGGCTAAGAGGTAGATTTTCTAATGCAAATGAAGAACTTGAAAACCCTAATGCTATCAAAAAAAAGTATTGCTTTCTCATTGGTGTCTAAATATAAATAAGTAAGAATAAATACTATATATTTTAAAGAAATATAAAACTCAACTTTAGACATCTTATATTCATAACCATTTAACATAATAGAGCTTATACGAAACGTATTTTTAATATTACTTTAAGATCAGTATCTTATCGTTATTCATACCCTCTGGAACGTTCTCGTTCAACCGACTTGTTTCCAAGTCGGTTTCTTTTTAAGCAAAAATGTAACTTTTAGCCAATAAAGTTGATCGAAAAACATTCGTTTTTGCATTTTTTGCTGATTTCTCAAGGGTCACAGTTCAGAAATAATCCCCAATTTCTGCGGACAACTCTTGGGATAAAATAAGCCAACTTTGTAAGCTAAAACTTACATGGATTTAAGGATTTTGCGGATTGGTAATCCAAGGCATTAGCCCTATGATGAATACATAAGGGAACTGGATGTTTCCAGAAAATAAGAATAAGAAAATAGCGCAAGGAATGGGCAGCACGAGATCAGTAAGACGAGCACCCCGATATGAAAAAGCCCGACAGGATGTCGGGCTTTTTTATTGCCTAAAACTTTCTTCAGATAATTAATTTTAATGCGTATTGAGTATCAAAGGTCATTTATGTATTAAGTAGTTTTATAGCTATAAGTAATAAATCTACGTCTACATATGCACCTTTTTCTGCTGGCTGTTTATTAGGATCCGTTTGATCTAACTGATCTCGAATATTTTGTGCATTTATGATTGCTGTATCAATAAAAGGCTTTAATCTCGAATAAATATTTTCACCTTTTTCATAATTAGAAATACCTATTTCTGATAATTTCTTTTTTAATTCAGATTCTGACATTAAATTATCATACGAGGAATAACTTCTTGTGGAGTTTAAGAAATGATAAATTAACCATTGTTCAAAGCAAACATTTGAAAAAGATATAAAAATTTTTTTACTTTGTGCTAAATTTCTAGCTTCTAAATGGTATTGATGAGAGTATTTCTCAATACTTTCTCTGTCAAAAATAACCCACATTTGATCATCTTTAGTAAACTTATTTTCCTCTTTATAGGCTATTGCTTCACTAATAATACCTTTAGGATCAGTATGCTTACTTTTTTTTATTAAAATAGATCTTGGTTCAACAGCAAAATCAGATTTAAATCCCTCTAAATAATTCGGTTCAGTCTTTTTACCTTCACTAAAAACAACTAAAGATTTATTTACTGGTTTAGGGGTAGGTTTTTTTCTAGCCATTATTCAGAATCTCGGTTGTCATCTTCTGTTTGAAATTTAAGAAAAATTTCATGAATATTTTCAATCAATTCTGAAATATTAGAATAGTTAATTTCAGGCAATGCTCCAAATTTTCCATGCATATACCACTTTCTAAATGGAGAATCATTTTTAATCATAGAGGAATCAAAATCAGCAAGGCTATAAATTTTAGTTCTTTTTCCAACTTTATCTGCAAACCAAATTTGTTCTTTATTAAAAATATCTTTATCCATCAATTGTAAATTATGGCTTGTAAATATTAACTGTGAGCCACTTTTATTTAACTTAGGATCATTAAATATTTTAATTAATAAAATTGCTAGTTCACAGTGCAAACTGCTATCTAATTCGTCGATTACTAAAATACATCTTCTTAAAAATGCTGCTGATATTAAAGGTAATAATTCAATTAAATGCTTTGTTCCATCCGACTCATCATGATGATGAAACTCTACTACCTTACCTTCTTCTGTCTTTCTTTGAATATATAAATCATAGGTACTTTCAGAGTTAGGATCACTATTTTCTATCTCTTTTACGATCAAAGCATCTGCATTAATTCCAATATTTGGAATGAAAAGCGAAGCTATCTCTCTAAGTGCTGGTAGAGCATTATAACTTTCAGATATTTTTAGGTATGAGATTGGATCATGCGTTGATAAACAGACAATTCTCTTAGTTAAAAATTCATATATATCTCTAACTATTTGAGGTGCTCCAGCACTTCGCCCTGCAACAGATAAATAAGATTGATTTTTAAAAAATGGAAGTTGTTTGGTTCCACCAATATAATGTTTTCCAAATTTTATAGTTTTCCAGTCACTATTTTCAGTTCTTTTAAAGATATTTGCTTTCACACCATTAGGATAAAAATCCAAGGTCTCATTTATAATTTTATTCTGATTATATTCAATTGAGTAACAAAACTTAATATCTGATACATCTACAAATTCTATTTCAAAAAAAGTTGCTGCATGTTCTGATTCAGAAGACAGTTTATAAGGAAAATATGCTGGTATTTTTTTATCTTCCATCCAAGTAGCCGAATTTTCAATAATTCCTAATAAAACTCTTAATCCAAAGATTAAATTTGACTTTCCAGATGCATTAGCTCCAAAAATAGCATTTGTACGGTAAACATATTCTTTCTTTTGTTCATCATTTGGATTTGTAATAGTCTGATAGGAATCTTCAGCTATTTTCTTTACTGATGACGGGCGAAAGTCGATATACTCTAAATCTTTATAAGATGTAAAGTTCCTTAAAGAAAAGGAAAGCAACATAATCTACTCAAATTGGTTATTTTGATAAAAAAATAACATTTTTTAAATTTTATTACTATTACTTTAATCTTCAAGACCAATGCATACGTATATATTTAACATAAAATCTCTTATACGAAATTTGCATGTTAGAACCTATTCAAAGTCCGTATTTAATAGCTTCTCTTAGCGGATTTACTCATCTTCAAGCACTTGTAAGTAAAGCTCATCTGCTTTTTG
>JAGNSM010000064.1 GCA_017988045.1 Fusobacteriaceae bacterium | reverse complement strand
CTATATCTTTTCAACAGTTCATCTAATAAATTTTGAATATTAAATTCTGACTTCTCAATTTCAAACTCACTTTCATATTTAGAAAGTAATAATAATCTTTTTACAAGGACATCCATATTATTACATTCATCATCAATTACATCCAAATAATAATCTCTATCTTCTGGAGAAGCTATATTATCTTTCAACCCTTCTGTAAAGCCTTTTATAAGTGCTATTGGTGTTTTGAGTTCATGATTTACATTGCTTATAAACTCTCTTCTCATTTTATCTATTTCTTTTTCTTTTTGAATCTCTAGCTTTAATCTTTCATTTGATATTTTTAAATCTTCTATGGTTATTCTAAGTGAATCCGACATTTTATTTATAGCTTTAGCCAAGTCACCTACTTCATCATCCCTTGCTATCTCTATTCTTTTTTCAAACTCTAAATTAGAAATTTTTTCTGCAACAACACTAATTTCTAATACAGGTTTACTTATTTTTTTACTAATGATTATGCTTACAACAACACTTAATAATACTGCTATAATCAAAGCAAATATAGTAAAATTACTACTTACTTTAAGAGCTTCTCCTATAGCATAAATTGGACTGTGAACTATTAAAAAGCTATTTTTTTCTATTTTTTCTATTAGTAAAATCATCATTTCATTATTTTGCATACCTTTTCCCTGAAATGTTAATATTACTCTATCTTTAGATAAATCTTTTACTTTGATATTTTTTTCAAAGTGATCAAAAGGACCACTTGAGAATCTATTTAAAGTTGAACGAAGCTGCATTTCATCTAAAATTTCAACTCTTAAATTATTTTTTTCTTCAATATCTCTTATATTTTGATAATTATTTTTTTTCACTTCATTTGCAACATTAATTATTTGAGCCTTTTTATGTATTCTATAATATTTTCCTAATAATACTCCATTCATCAAAAAAAGAATAGAAAATACAATAATTAGCAGCAAACTAATCATTGTAAAAATTCTTTTATTTAGAGAATATCTCATAATTCCTCCTGAAATTTATAGCCATATCCATGAATTGTCTTTATAAATCTTCCATCCAATTTTTTTCTTACTCTTTTTATATGGGTATCGACTGTTCTCATATCTCCATCATAATCAAAATCCCAAACTGCCGCCAATATTTGTTCTCTTGTTAGTACTAAACCCCTATTTTTCATCATATAGTTAAGCAAAATAAATTCTTTAGGAGTAAGTGTTAGTTCTTCTCCCTCCAAATATACCTTATGTTTCGAACTATCAACTACTAATCCCTCTTCTTTTGTTTCTACAAATTTATCTACATATCTAAGAAGTGCCTCTATTCTAGCCATTAATATTTTGGGACTAAAAGGTTTTCTCACATAATCATCTGCTCCACATTTAAATCCGTTAAGTTCATCATATTCTTCGCTTTTAGCAGTAAGCATAATAATTGGTACTGACGATATTTTCTTTATTTCATAAGCTACTTCATACCCCTCTATTCCTGGTATCATAACATCTAATATTATCAAATCTGGTTGTTCTTTGTTATAAACCTCCAAAGCCTTATAACCATCATCAGCTTCTACCACCTCATATCCCCATTTTACCAAATAATCTTTGACCAATTTTCTCATTCTATCTTCATCTTCAACAATAAGTATTTTTTTCATAATTCACCTACTTTATAAGTCTTATCTTTCATAATAGTATACCCTAATTGTCCAAATAATTAAAGGCGTAGTTTCCTACACCTTTATTAAACTTCAATTACATTTTTCCTTTTTCAGTTCCCATATTTTCTGGACTAAATCCTCCCATAAATTCAATCCCAAATTTGGATTTTATCTCATCTCTTTCTTGTAACATTAACAATTCAGTTTGTCCTTTAATTAATGATTTTTCCTTCATTAATGTTTCTATTCTTTCCCAGTTCAATTTATCTGCAAGCATTTCTTTCTTAACTGCTATCTCTTTTTCTTCCTCAGATAATCTCAAATTATTTAATTGTTTTTGATACTTATCTTTTATTATTTTCATTTCAGCTTGTTGAACTTCTGTCAAATTCATCATTTCATTAGATGGATTATTATCTTTCATTCCATCTTTTTTATCCATAGCATTATTATTTTTCATATCCTTCTCTTGCTTATCCATTTTTTTGTTATCAAAATTTCCATTTTTTTGAAGACTTTTTTCTTTTGGAATATTTCCCATCTCAAATTTGAATACATCTCCAAATTTTTCTTGAATTTCTAATTTATTTTTTAACATATGTACTTCAATTTGTCCTTCAATCACAGCCTTTTCTTTTAATACACTTTCAACTTTTGCCCAATTAATTTTATCTGCCAACAACTCTTTTTTTATTGCCAAATCTTTTTCTTCAGTAGCAATCATTAATGGTGCTAATGCTTTATGATGTTTTTCAAATATTGCTTGAAGCTCTTTCTTCTGAGCATCACTTAAATTTGACTGTTCACCAATAGGTATCTCCATTCCTTGTCCCTGACCTTTTACATCATTTTTATTTTTATTATTAAACTCTTCTGCAAAAACTAAACTAGAAATAATTAATCCAACTACCAAAATTTTTCTTTTCATAGTAATTCCTCCTATTAAATTTTCTTTCTATGACATTATATTAACCCATAATTATGACAATTATGTGACAATAAAAAAAATTACAAAAAAGACAAAAGAGCAGATTGGGTCTGCTCTTTTGTTGAGATTAAGGTTAAGGAGTTTATATATTAAAAGAAGAAATATAGAGAATATTGGAAAATTTCTTCTTTACTAATATACCTTATTAAACTCTTGTTGTCAACATTTTTTATTTTATTTTTGAACTTTTTAATCTTTTTTGATACAAATTGGCTTTTTAAGGAACGTTTATTTGAAAATTCTAAGGATTTAAAAAAATATTTTTTTAGAGCCTTGAATTATCAAGAAATATATGATATATAGATTATTGATACTATTAAAATTCTAGGGGGAATAAAATGAACAAAAAAGATTTAGTTACACTATTTGCAGAAAATGGTAAGTTTGCTACAAAAGCTGAAGCTGAAAGAAAATTAGATGCTTTTTTATCTGTTGTTGAAGAAGCTCTCGTAAAAGGTGAAGAAGTTAATTTTATTGGTTGGGGAAAATGGGAAGTAAAAGCTAAACCTGCTAGAGTTGGTAGAAATCCTCAAACAGGAGAAGAAATAAAAATTGCTGCAAAAAAAGTTGTAAATTTTAAGGTAGGTAAAAAACTAGCAGATAACGTTAAAAAATAATTCTGAATTCAAATAAAATTTATCATTACTATTGATTTTAATTTTTTTTGAGGTATACTTATATTAACAATCTTATATCATAGATTGAATTATTTAACGGAGGATACCGACAAATGTTAAAAGGAACTGTAAAATGGTTTAATGCAGAAAAAGGATTTGGATTTATCACTACTGAAGAAGGAAATGATTTATTTGTTCACTTCTCAAAAATTAATAAAGCTGGATATAAATCTTTAAACGAAGGTGAAAGAGTATCATTTGAAGTTGAAGATGGACCAAAAGGTCAACAAGCATCAAATGTACAAGCACTTTAATATAAAATTTGTACCAATTGGGAGCCAAAGGCTCCTTTTATTTTACTTTTTTAAACCAAATTATAACTACTCAGGCATAATAAAATCAAAGCTTTTAAGTCTCCCTTAATAGGTGGAGATTTAGATAGAATATTTTTTAATCCTTATAGGCTTTTTAATTAATTTTTGAAGGAATATACAAATAAATTAAGTATATAGTTATAAGTTTACTTTTGGAGGCAAATTAATGTCAGATTATAGTTTAGTACCCTTTACTAATATAAAAGAAGTTCTACCTGTTTTAAGCAAAATCTCTCTCTTTGGCGGATTAAATGATGAAGAATTGTATTTTCTTTTTTCTTTATGTGAATATGGAGAGTTTAAAAAAAATAACATTTTATTTCAAAAAGATGATTCACCTAATTATATTTACATTGTTATATCTGGACAAGTAAAACTTTATATAACACAAAATAATATTGAATACGATTTTTTAAGTTTCTTTTCAGGTGATTGCATTGGAGAAGCTTCTTTGATGTCTATCGAGCCACATACTGCTACTGCTGTTTGTCATAAAAAAACAAAACTACTCCTTTTATCTAGAAAAACACTTTTTAGACTTCACAAGGATAATCCTTCTCTTTTTTCAAAACTAATTCTAAATATTGCGAGAGAACTTGCTAGACGTCTTCATAAAAATAATGATAGACTTTTTCAATACCTTTCATCCCATAACAATTAATGGATTACTTTGCTGTAATCCATTTTTTATTGTATGCTTGCTTTATTTTAGGTATTTTCATCATTAGAAACCGTCAATAATTGTCCCTAAAACTAGGTACAAGTTTAATTTTAATTCTTTACTTTATCGACATAATTGTGTATAATTTTGGTAGTATTTTAAATGGAAAAAAATTATTATATAGGGGGTACACCGTGGAAAAATTTAAAGTAATTGTTTCTGAAAAAATGGACGATTGTGGAATCGAACTTTTAAAAGAACAATTTGAAGTAAAAGACGCAATTGGTATGAGCAGAGAGGACTTGCTGTCTATTATTCATGAATATGATGCACTTATTGTTAGAAGTGTTACTGATGTTAATGCTGAACTTATGGATAAAGGTACAAAGTTAAAAGTTATTGGAAGAGCTGGAAATGGTATAGACAATATTCGTGTAGAGGAAGCTACAAAAAGAGGAATTATTGTTTGTAACACTCCTGAAAGTAATACAATTTCAGCGGGAGAACTTGCTATTGGGCTTATGTTAGATGGATGTAGAGATATTTCTTATGCTGACAAACATTTAAAAGCTGGAAACTGGGATAGAAACAGATTTGAAGGAACTGAATTATACAATAAGACTTTAGGGATAATAGGTCTAGGAAGAATTGGTTCAATTGTTGCTACGAGAATGAAGGCCTTTGGGATGGACTTAATCGCTTATGATCCATATATTACAGATTCTAGATTTGAAAGATTTGGATGTAAAAAAGTAACTTTAGATGAACTTTTAGCTCAATCTGATATTATTACTCTTCATACTCCTAAAACAGCTGAAACTACTAAAATGTTATCTGATGCTCAAATTGAAAAAATGAAAGATGGAGTAAGATTAGTAAATGCAGCTAGAGGAAGTTTAATTGATGAAGAAGCAGCTTATAGAGGTTTAAAATCTGGGAAAATTGCTAGTCTTGGTCTTGATGTTCATAATACTGAGCCTCGTTCAACGTCTCCTTTATATGAGTTTAATAATGTTACTGTTACTCCTCACATTGGAGCTAACACAAAAGATGCCCAACAAAATGTTGGTAAAGTAATTGCAGAACAAGTTATTGCTGGACTAAAAGGTGAAATAGTTTCTACAGCTGTAAATTTACCTTCTGTTGACTCTGAAGAATTAAAAACTATTAAACCTTATGTAGAATTATCTGAAAAATTAGGTAAATTCTACTATCAAATGAATAAAGAAAAAATTCAAAAAGTTGAAATTTCTTACTGGGGAGATATCACTAAGAATGATACAGGATTAATAGGACTAGGATTCCTAAAAGGCCTTTTAACTCCTATTAAAGACTCTCAAGTTAACTATATAAATGCAAAAGTTATTACAGCAGAAATGGGAATTGGCTTTGTTGAAAACTCATGTTCAGATACTTATAATAATTTTTCTAGTTTAATTAAATTTAAGCTTACTAATAGTCTTGGAGAAAAATTTACACTTTCTGGAACGTTAGCTGCTAATGGTGAAGGAAGACTTGTTGAAATAAATGGATTTGAAGTAGATGTTACTCCTTATGATCATATTTTATACATTCAAAATGAAGATGTTCCTGGAGTTATCGGTGTAGTTGGTACTCTTGTAGGAGAAGCAGATGTAAACGTTGCTACAATGCATGTTGGAAGAAAAGTTAAGGGAGATAAAGCAATTATGTTATTAAATATTGATAATATTCTTACAGATGATGCTTTAGCTAAATTCCAAGATAACAAACATATTATTTGCGCAAAAGTTATTAGTTTATAATAGAAAAGAGCCAGATTCTGGCTCTTTTAATTTACAAGTTTTTTAAGAATTCTTCTAGTTTTTTAAACTGTTCATCTGTAAGTTTCCTATTTATTTTAATAGTAGTTTTTTTATCTTTTCTATCAAATATATAGTCTTTTTTTATCGAATTACTATTTAAAGCTTTTATTTCCAATTCCAAATCAGAAGCACTGAAATCTTTATATTTCTCAATTATTTCTGATACAGATTTCTTATCCTTTAATACTTTAATGATTCTATTTAGAAGTTCTGCTTTTTTTATTCCTACTATATCTAAAATCATCTTCAATTCTTCATCATAAGAAAGTGCACCTTTGATTCTCTTAAGTTGTCTTGTTGACATTCCATAATCTTCAGATAATTCATCAAATGTTTTTCCTGATTCTTTAGCATCTTTATTTATTTTATATGCAAGTTCAATCACTTTTAAATCTTCTCTATAAACATTTTCATGAAGAGATATAAGTTCTAATTCACTTTTTTCTGCATTTGTAGGGATAATAATAGCGTTTCCTTCAGCCTCATATCCTTCATAATTCTCATATCCCATTTTAACAGCTATACTTCTTCTATAACCACTTAAAATTCTATATTTCCCATCTTCTCGAATCTGAAGGTAAATAGGATTAATTAGTCCTGCATAGTAGATACTTTCTGTTAGTTCTTCTACCCCTAGGTCTCCTTTTAATTCATCATAAGACTTTTGTCTATTAATAAAAGTTCTATCCTCATAATCTATTTTATCAATTAATTCCTTTG
This sequence comes from Fusobacteriaceae bacterium, assembly GCA_017988045.1. Classification (GTDB taxonomy): domain Bacteria; phylum Fusobacteriota; class Fusobacteriia; order Fusobacteriales; family Fusobacteriaceae; genus JAFGUR01. The sequence continues at coordinate 6,257 of JAGNSM010000064.1, read as the reverse complement.
ACATATTTTCAAGATAAGCACCTTTTATACTCAAATCTAACTCTCTTTTTTCAGTGCTTCTACTTCTAAAATCAGGTATATCTTCAAAAGGATTATGCATAATAATACTCTTAGCCATTAAAACTCCTCTCTTTCTAAAAATTCTTCTACTAATTTTGTATAATCTCTTGCTCCATTAGACTTAGGATCATGTTCAAAGATTGTCAATCCTTTTGCAGGTGCTTCTGCAAGCTTAACATTTTCTCTTATTTTGGTAGTCATTAAAACATTTCCAAAATGTTCTCTTATTTTACTTTCTACTTCTTTATCCAAGTTTCTTCTACCATCATACATTGTGCAAAATACTCCTTTAAGCTCAAGATCTTGATTAAGAAGTCTTGATTTTGCCATCTCTATAGTTTGCAGAAGTTGAGCTACTCCTTCTAATGCATAATATTCTGTTTGAATAGGAACATACACCCTATTTGACCATGTTAATGCGTTTAGAGTAAGTTTAGTAAGACTCGGTCCACAATCAATAAGAACATAGTCATATCCTTCCAAATCTTTCATTCTATTTTTCAGCAAAAACTCTTTACCTGGCATATCTAGATATTCAAATCCTGCTAACGAAAGTGTTGCTGGAATCAAATGAAGTCCTTTTGTTTCTACTATACAGTCTTTGTAACTTGCATCACCTTTTAATACCTCGTAAATAGAGTTTTTATTTTGATGATATACACCTAATCCTTTAGTCAAATTTCCTTGAGTATCAAGGTCTATAGCAAGTATTTTTTTCCCTTTATTAACAAGTCCTGCTGCTATATTAATAACTGAAGTAGTTTTAGCTACTCCACCTTTTTGATTGAAAAAAGCTACTATCTTTAAGGCATTTTTTTTATCATCTAGGTACCTCGATATAGCAAAATCTATTAATTCAGATTCACTTAAATCACTTTGTTCTTTAAGTTTTTTTAAAAGTTCTTGTTTATCAGGATCTATAGTTATATTTTTTCTTAATTTTTTCTTTTTAGGTTCTTTAATCATAATTCCCTCCATTTTATACACAACTTTTATAAATAATATACAATAATTACACACCTATGTCAAATAATTTGTATAAATATTTGTCAAATCTCAATTATTGCTATTCTCTTAAATAAAAACCTAAAAACAAACAAAATCCTCATTAAATTGCGTTAATTTTAACGACCTTTAATGAGGATATTTATCATTAATTTCTCAAAATTTTTAATTCTATTACAGTAATTTTAACGAAATTATATGAGGATTAATTTATACTAATTATACTTTCTGCTCCCTCATTATATTTAATTTTAATTTTTTTACCACTTATAGTCCCTTGAAACTCACCTAACACTGGGATTATTTGAACTATCTTTTGATAATCCATTACCTCTTTCGCTTCTAGCTCTCTCATTACCTCAAATAAAAACATGCTTAAACTTTCAAATACTAACTTTATTTCATGTTTACTTTCTATTTTTTCCTCATTAGATTGTGTTATTTTTTCAACTATTCTAGCAATATGATTTTTCTTTGTTTTATCAAATATAGCTTTATTTAGCTTAGTGTCTACTTGATTTATCTCTTTTAAAAATTCCTCATATGCTTGCGTTTCTATTTCTATTTTTTTATCTTTAGACATTTCTTCATAAGATTGCCATATTTTCTCAAAATTTTCATCAACAACTTTAACTTTTTCTATTTCCTCATTTTCTAGCGTTAGTTTTAACTGTTGTTCATTATTTTTTCTCTTACTTCTCTCTTCTCTTTGCTTTTTATCTGCAATATATTCTTCTGCCCAGTTATTTTCAAGGGCATCACCTAAATATTTTTTTATTGATTGTTTACAATGAATTGCTGTATATTCTGCAGTCCATTTTACATAATTGAACTCATATTGATTTAATGCTCCATCTAGTAATTCTCTCAAACTACTAATGCTTCTAGCTTTTTCTGGCAAAATTTTCATAATTTCTTCTATTTGCTCTTTATTATCTTCTTCTATTTCCTCATTTAATTCCGTTATATCTACTGTATGTAAATCTTTTTCCTCAACATAAGTAATTTTAAACTCTTCTCGCTCTTTATAAAAATTTTCTTGTTGTATTCTATTGTGTTCTTCATCAAAAATAAATTCAAATTCAGCTTGCTCCCATTTTTTATTCTTTATAAGATTATAGGTCTTAATAAATCCCATTTCTTTAAGAAGTATACAACTCTCCTCTATTCTTTTTACAGTTCTAGCCAAATTCTTTTTATCCCATTTTAATGGAATTCTTCTTGCTATATAGAAAGCTGGTCTTTTTAAATATAATTTATTATTTCTCCATTTAGTTATTTGGGTATAAACTGACCTAGTTACTGCATCTTTTATGTTCAAAAGTTCTTCTGAATTAAAGACAAGATAACCTTTTCTAACTATATTGTCATAAAAATAATCACTAAAACTTATTTTATAGATTTCTTTAATACGACCATCTCTAAAAAAATCTTTTTCATCTGAAGAAGCATCTCCTTCAGACAGTATTCTTATATTCATAATATTAGTTTTTATTTCATCGTCTAAAGTTCTTTTGTGTTCATTTGAATACAAAGAATTTTTAAATTTATAGTTACTTTCATTCATTTTATGTAATGCTTCTTTTACCTTTTTATAATAAATAGAAGGTAACTTAGAAAATTCTTCACCTATATTTCTTATAATCTCTGTAGGTGTTGTATAAAATATTCTTCCATATCCATTGTCTCTCATAATCTTTGTAAGAGCAATAAAAACTCTTTCTTCAAATTCTCCTGGAATTGTTCTATTTACTAAAGGGGTTACTTCTATATAAGATGTTCCATCTGTTTTAAAATGATATTTCATTATTTGATTTTTTTTAAGCCTTTTATTCTTAGAAAAAATTGGGTATTCAACAATATTCATTTCCATACGAATAAGATCTTTATTTTTTTCCATCTCAATTAAAGAGTTATCTACATTCAGATACTCTTCAACTATTTCTACTGGACTTTCAAGTTCTATAACTTCATCATACTCTGTATCCAAAAATTCCTCATTACTAACCACTAATTTATTATTATTCATCATAAGAGACTCCTTAAAAATATGCACATCCATAAAAATATCCTCATATAACTCTGTTATCAACCGTTATTTAATGAGGAAATTAATATATAATACCTTTTTTGTTTAAACTATGTCAAGTTTAAAAATAAATTTGACGATATTTTATGAGGTTAATAAAAATAAAATTAACGCATATAAATGAGGATTTGTAAATGACGCAATTTAATGAAGAGTATTGACGATATTTTATGAGGATGATTGGCGACATAATATGAGGATGAATAACATATTTTTAAGAAGATTCATAACGATATTTTATGAGGACGACTAACGTAATCTTATGAGGACGATTGGCGCAATCTTATGAGGATTGACTGTTGTTTTATTCCAATAAAATCAGTTTATTGAGCTTCTCTATAATAACTTAAACAACTTAATATCTTTTAAATAACTACTAACAGTAAAAAATAAGTAGTAGTTTTTCATATTATATTCATAACATTACGGTATTATTAAAAACTTTTCAAAATTAATATATATGATATAATGACTATGTACATAAATAATAAATATATTTAAACAGTTTAAAGAAAAGAGGAAAATATGAGTTATCTAAAAAAAAATAAATTTATAAAAATAAAAAACCAATTAAATGAATTAGGATTTAATGGGGAACAAGTTCTTGAATTTATAGAAAAAGAAGGCTATGATGAATTTTTATTTTTAGCTAATAATATTGAATTTGAAAAAGATGAAGAAATTTTATTAATTATAGCTGATTTTGTTCATTTAGTTATAGAAAAAAAAGAAGAGAATTACACATTAAAAATAGAGTAATCCTCATAAAATATCGTTAATTTATTTAGTTACAACACAAACTATAGAAAGATTCTTATTCCAAAATCTATATGAAAAATAAGAAGAAAAAATAGAATATATTAATGATAATATAAACGAAGTAATAATAAGAACAATAGCTTTTTTAGGATTCGTATCAAACCTCAAAACTAATGAACCTAATAGTATTAAAAATACACAAACAAAATTATATAAAAAATAAGAAAAAAATCCTAACTTATTATGTACATCTTTATAAATATCATAACGAATATAACTACTAATAAACATAGAGAAAAAAATACAAAAACTACTTAATACAAAAATAAAAAAAATATTAAATTTAAACATCAAGTGACTATTATTAAACTCAATAATCTTTATAATAAGATTAATACAAGTATAGAATATTGTTATTGGAATAACTTCTTTTTTAATAAATCTCCATTTTGAATAAACTTGACTATTAAAATATTCACGTTTTGAAAGAAACATTTTTATCACCTAAATTTCATTATTTTTTGACTGATATTTTTATAATATCATAATAAGTTATATTTAGGAATCCTTATTTTAAAGTAATTATTAAAAATATATAAATTGAGCCAAAATTATATCATGCTTTATTGTATTTATAAAATTCTTGACGAGGATTTATTAAAAAGTTATAATATTTTGCTTTTTATGAAAAAATAAGTTTGATTATAAAAAAATATGCAGGAGGAAAAATGTCTGAAGTAAGAGTTTTAAAAGATACTACAGCAAATCCAGCTCCTTTAGGATTATTAGGATTTGCAATGACAACAATTTTACTAAATATTCATAATGCAGGGTTCTATGAATTGAATACGATGATTATGTCTATGGGAATTTTTTATGGTGGAATAACACAAATGATAGCAGGAGTAATGGAATCAAAAAAAGGAAATACCTTTGGAACAGTTGCATTCACTTCATATGGAGCGTTTTGGCTAAGTTTAGTAGGAATTTGGGTTTTACCTACATTAGGATTTGGGGCAAAGCCTGAGCCAGTTGCAATGGGATGGTATTTATTAATGTGGGGACTACTTACTTTTGGATTATTTTTTGGAACACTTAAAGGGGCTCTTATTGGTAAATTAGTATTTGGTTCTTTAACAGTTTTATTTGTACTTCTTGCTATGGCTAACTTTACGGGAAATCATGAAATTCATATTATTGCAGGATTTGAAGGGATTTTATGTGGATTCTTTGCATTTTATGAAGCAATAGCTTTAATATTAAATGAAAAATATGGTAAAGTAGTTTTACCTTTAGGTATAAAAAAATAAGTATTAAAAAAAGTCGGATTCCGACTTTTTTTAATACTTATTAATTGCTAATTCTTCCAATTTTTTTACTCTATCTTCTGTTGAAGGATGAGTACTGAATAGTGACATTATACTTTTTCCTTTTAATGGGTTAACAATAAACATATGAGCTGTTGATGGATTAGCATCCATTTTTATATTTGTACTCCATAATTCTAATTTTTTTAAAGCATTAGCAAGATACAAAGGATTACCACAAATTTTTGAACCAATCTCATCTGCTCGATACTCTCTCGTACGAGATATTGCCATTTGAACAAACATTGCAGCAATAGGTGCAAGAATTGCTAAGAATAAAGCACTGATACCTCCGTTATTATCTTCCTCATCTCTTCCAGAAAACATAGCTCCCCATCTAGCAATGTGCGAAAGATATGTGATAGCTCCAGCAACAGAAGCAGCAAGGGTTCCTATCAAAATATCTTTATTTTTGACATGTGCAAGTTCATGTCCAATAACTCCCATTAGCTCTTTTTCATCTAATATATCGATTAATCCAGTAGTACAAGCAACTGCAGCATGCTTAGCATTTCTTCCTGTGGCAAAAGCGTTAGGTTGATTTTGATTTATTATATATACCTTTGGCATAGGCAAATCAGCTTTCAAGCTTAATTTTTTAACAGTTTCATAGAGTACAGAGCCTTCGTTAACTTCTTGTGCTTTATACATTTTTAGTACGATACTATCACTAAACCAATAAGAAAATAGATTCATTCCTAAAGAAAAAATAAAAGCAAATGTAGCCCCACTTCTACCACCCAAACTACCTCCTAAAAGTATTAACAAAATTGTTAATGTCCCCATTAATATAAATGTTTTTATAGAATTCATAAATGTATCACTCCTATCATTAAATTAAGTTATATTATCACAAATAAAATAATTCGTAAAGTGAGTAAAATTAAGGTTTTTAAATGAAAATTTAGCCAATTATATATAAATATGGTATAATTTCTTTGAGGTGAAAGATGAAAATACAAATTAAAAATATAACT
>JAGNSM010000008.1:9782-35190 GCA_017988045.1 Fusobacteriaceae bacterium | reverse complement strand
TTAGTATAATCAATTACTTCATCACTAATCCCAAAATAGTGGAATGGTGCTAAAAGCTCGTATTCTAGCGCTTCTTTAAGCCTAATTTCTCCTGCAATATTATAATCACAAAGACTCATTATATCTTTCCCGTCCATTCTTTCAGGAGTTGCCGTAAGCCCCAACAAAAATTTAGGTTCAAAATATGAGAGTATTCCCTTATAAGAATCTGCTGCTGCATGATGAAATTCATCAATCACTATATAATCAAACTGAGTTTTCCCAAATTGTCCTAGAAACTTATCTTTCGACAAAGACTGCACTGTGGCAAATATAAATTCTGCTTCAAAATCCTTCTGATTTTGAGATATTTTTCCAAAATTTTTGTTAGGGAACAGTTTCTTATATGTATCTATTCCGTTATCCAAAAGTTCCTCTCTGTGAGCCAAAAAAAGTATTTTATCTGCCTTAAATTCTCTAACATCAAAGGCACTAAGAAATGTTTTTCCTGTTCCAGTTGCTGCTATCACAATAGCCTTGTCTTTATTGTCCAATCTCATTTTCTTCAGATTTCCTAATATCTCTTCTTGAAGCTTATTGGGTTTTATAACATTTGAGTCTATTACTTCGTCCAAAAAATTCTCAAAATTACTAGTTTTATTCTTTTGATAAAATCTTTCATATTGCTTTACTAAATCTCTTGTCAATTCAATAGTTTCATTAGAATTCCAAATTTTATAAAATTCAATATTCGATTTTTCAAATATATCTGGCTCAAGACTTTGGCTAAGCCTCAAATTCCATTCACGACCATTGCATAAGGCCTCTTGAGAAATGTTTGATGAACCTACAATTACCGTTCCCAACTCATTTTCTCTATGAAAAATATAGGCTTTAGTATGAAAGCTCTCATTATTTCCCTTATAAAGTTTTATTTTTAGATTTTTAAAATCTAATAATTTGTAAAGTGCTTTAGGTTCAGTAATATTAAGATAGGTAGAAGTTATAATCTCTCCTTCTACCCCTTTTTCTTCCAGATTTTTAAGCTCCTTAATAATCAACTGAAGTCCCGAATGTCTTATAAAACTTACTGTAAATTTAAAGCTTTTACATGTTCTTAATTCATTTTTCAGTTCCTTAAAAAAATTTTGAAACTTTGTTTTTTCATTGGTAATCAACTTATTTTCTACAAGTAAAAAATCAGGGGTAGTTTCACTTACCCCTTCTTGAACTGATTTTAATGGAAAACTCAAGTTTTCTTTTGTCAAATTTTCATAAAGATTATAAGCCTTTTCATAACCAATACCCTTTAGATTTCTTGATAACTCTCTAAAAATGAAATTTTCATAATTTTCTATTTGATGAGTAATCTCAATTTTATTATCATAAATTTTATCTTTTCTCTTTAATTCTTCTAACATTCTGACCTCATTTTACGCCTTTTTCAAAGGAAAAATTAATACTTCCCTATTTTCTCCATCATCATCTTTTTGAATTTCTGTAATTACATCACCACTTAACTTTTGCACTCCTGCATAAGTATATTTCCCTTCCTCATACATTTCAAATAGATGAATTTTATATCCTTCTTTTTCTGCCTCAAATAATGCTTTATTTTGACGAGTAAGAGTCTGATTCCCTTTTTTCCCCATACCTACAAAATATAAAATGTCATTATTTTTTTTATGTTTATACAGACAATCTGTGAATTTAGCAATTAACACAACTGATTTTGTCTGTAATGATTTTCTTATTCCACCTTGATTTGTTACCTTAAACATCTCGGCTATATCTTTATTTTCTACAACTGCACCAATATTCATGTCTTCTAAGCCTCCAAAATTAGTCTCATTTTTATTAGGAATTATCTCTATTTTCCCAATATAATTTATATTATTATCTTTAAACTCTAATTGTAAAGGATAAATCTCTACGCCTTTTTGCTTAGCCAAATAAAAAAGCTCATTAAATTTAGGATCAGTTTCAAACTTCGGTCTAAATCCATAAGAATCTCTTAAGACTAGCAAAACAACTGCTCCCCTATGACCGCTTTCAACTATTTCCATAAGCTCAATCAGATGTTTTTGAGCTCTTTCTGAAGGTGCATCAGGAAATTGTGCTTCTCTGTCTACTGATAGAGAAACTCCTTTTATCTCTACCCAAATCTCTTTTCCATCTTTTATAAGTCTATAATCTATTCTGCTTTTTCCATATTTAACTTCTGCTTTTAGCTCATCTACCTGTCCAAAAGGTGAAATTTCAGAATTTTTCAATATATTTTCTGAAATATATCTGTGAAATGCCGAGTTAATTAAAATATCATTCCCATCTGCTTTAGCAGAAATTACATCCCAGCCAGTTTTTCTTTCGGGATTTGAGGCTTTTCGTATTTTTACTCTATTTCCTTCATAAAGTAACTCTGGCAATCTTCCTGAATCATGGACATGACAAATAACTTCCTCACCATTATCTCTTTTTACTCTGGCTATAAATCTATTTGGTCTTTCCAAAAAAGTTGCTTCTTCATCTGTAGGTATATTATATATAAATTTCATAATTCCTCATTTCTCATTAATTTTTACTAACGTTTATTTCAACTATTTCTGTATAAGAAGGAAATCTTATAGGTATTGCCCAATATCCAACTCCGCAAGTTGTAATTATATTACTGCCATTTTCTGTTCTTATTCCCCAGTCCGGCTTGAATATCCTTTTTGTTATCAAATTAAAAGGAAAAAATTGCCCATTATGAGTATGCCCCGACACTTGTAAAAATCCTTTTGATTTGATAAATTCATCACTTTCTTTTGGATTATGGTCAAGCACTATAAGCTCTTTACTATTTATATTTCCTTTTGATAACTCCTCAATATTTTTTCTGTTCCCAAAAGTATAACTTCTACCTGCCAAGTAGAAATCCCCTACTTCTTTTCCCTCTTCATAAAGAACATTAACACCTAATTTTCTTATATATTCCAAATTTTTATTAAAATCTCCATAATATTCGTGATTCCCAACAGAAGCATAAACTCCCAAAGGAGCTTTTATCTTCTGAAAATCTTTAGTATAATCATATCTGATTAAACTAACATCTGTATCAATAATATCTCCCGCAATAAGTATCAAATCAGGTTTTCTTTCGTCCACTACTTTTTGAATTTTATTTACTATATCTTTTCTACTAACTTGTGACAAATGAATATCCGCAAACATTAGTATTTTTATATTTTTACTTATTTTTTCACTTTTCAAATTATAAGTATTAACTCTTATGGTTGTTGCCCTATAATATCCCCATATTCCTAATATTCCAACAGCTACAAAGTAACCTATGAATAATTTAACTTTAAAAACATCAAAGTTCGGCACAAACTTTAAAATTAAATGTATTAATAAATATAGGACTGCGAAGGTATAAATATATAAAAATATTCCTCCTAAGAGCTCTATAAAACTAGTAAAAGCATTCAGTTTCCATCTAACTAAAATATTCCCTAAAGGAAATGTCAATAAGCCCAGTGTAAGTGTTATCAAACTGTACTTATATAAATGAGGAAAAGTCCCTACAATCATTCTGTGTAAAGAATATCCCGGCAGTATATATATTAATCCAACTAATATCACAATTAAAATTCTATTTATATATTCCATAATTCACCTCAAAATTAATTATACTCTTTTGGTCTATTTTATTCAAGCCTAAATATCCAATAATTTTGTACTAAAAAAACCGAAATTAATTTTCGGTTTTTAATATATCTTTTATCTCTTTTTTCATTTTTGAAAGAGCTCTTGCTCTGTGACTAATTGCATTTTTCTCACTAAGTTCAAGTTCCGCGAAGGTTTTTCCGTAAGCTACATAATAAAAATATGGGTCATATCCAAAGCCAGAATTTCCTCTAGCTTCATCTAATATCAAGCCTTCTACCTCACCTCTAAAAGAATGCACTTCCCCGTTAGGCTTTGCAACAGATATAACGCTTACAAATTTTGCCTTTCTATTTCCAATACCTTTTAGATTTTGAATTAATTTTTTATTATTATCGCTATCGTTAGCATTTTCTCCTGCATATCTTGCAGAATAAACTCCGGGTTCTCCCTCAAGAGCATCTACCATAAGTCCAGAATCATCTGCTATTGCTACCATATTAAGAAATTTTGCTATCTCCAAAGCTTTTTTTTGAGAATTTCCTTCAAAAGTATCACTATTTTCTTCTACCTCTGGAATATTTATTCCATCTGCTATTGATAATACTTCAAAATCTTTTAACAAAGGCTTTATTTCATCAATTTTCTTTTTATTTCCAGTAGCTATAAAGACTTTCATAGAAAAGCCTCCTCAATTGCTTTATCTTGAAGTTCAAATATCTCTTTTAATCCTTTTTCTGCAAAATCAAGCATAGCATTAAGCTCTCCTCTACTAAAAGTTGATTCTTCTCCAGTTCCTTGTACTTCAATAAGCTCCATTTTCTTATTCATTACTACATTCATATCTACTTCTGCTGCAGAATCTTCTGTATATTTCAAATCAAGCATAGCTTTTCTATCAACAATCCCTACTGATATTGCCGCTACATTTTCTTTTAATACATCTCTTTTAATTTTTCCATCTTTAAGTACTCTTTTACAAGCTATAGCAAGAGCTACATAAGCTCCTGTTATTGAAGCTGTTCTAGTTCCTCCATCTGCTTGAATAACGTCACAGTCAAGCATAATCGTTTTTTCTCCCAAAGAATCTAGGTCAACTGCTGTTCTTAATGCTCTTCCTATAAGTCTTTGGATTTCCATTGTTCTACCTGTCAATTTGCCTTTAGCTGCTTCTCTTTGGTTTCTTGTTTCTGTAGCTCTAGGTAGCATTGAATATTCAGCTGTTAACCACCCTTTTCCACTATTTCTAAGAAAAGGTGGTACTCCATCTTGAACTGTTGCTGTACAGATTACTTTTGTATTCCCAAACTCTATAAGTACAGAACCTTCTGGATGTATTATATAATTAGGTGTAATTTTTATCTCTCTTAATTGATTTAGTCCTCTTCCATCATCACGCATTAATTGTTTCCTCCTCTAGTTTACCAAACTGTGTCTCGTATAATTTTGTATAAATTCCTTTTTTATTCAAAAGCTCATTATGTGTTCCAACTTCCATTATTTCACCATTTTCCATAACCACGATTTTATCAGCATGAAGTATCGTTGATAATCTATGAGCTATTACAAATGTAGTTCTATTTGTCATTAACTTATCCAAAGCATCCTGCACTAATCTTTCTGATTCTGTATCAAGTGCAGAAGTAGCTTCATCAAGTATCATTATTGGTGGATTTTCCAAGATAGCTCTAGCTATTGCAAGTCTTTGTTTTTGTCCACCAGAAAGAAGTACTCCTCTTTCTCCTACTTCTGTATTCAGACCTTGAGGTAACTCCATTACAAAGTTATATGCATTTGCCATTCTTAATGCTTTTTCTATTTCTTCATCACTTGCATTTCTTTTACCATAAATTATCGTGTCTCTAACACTTCCTGAAAACAAGAAAGTTTCTTGCGGAACTACTCCAATATTTTTTCTAAGGGTATATACGTCATAATCACGTGTATCTATTCCATCAATTTTTATACTACCATTAGTCGCATCATAAAATCTTGGAATCAGATTTACAAGAGTGGTTTTCCCACTTCCACTTCTACCTACAAGTGCAACCATCTCACCTTGTTTTACAGATAGATTTAGATTTTTTAAGACATCTCTTTCAGAATTGTATGCAAAATCTAAATTTTCAAACTCTACTATTCCCTCAATTTTTTTAGGAATATAAGGATTTTCTTTGTTCTCTATAGTCGATTCTAATTCTAATATTTCATATAGTCTGTCAACAGCTGGAATAGCTGAATTTAAGGCATTTATATAGTCACTTAATCTTTTTAATGGTTCTCCTACCAAAGCAAAAGCTGTTATAAACTTCATTAAATCTCCAGAAGTCATTTTACCTTGTATAACAAGAGTTCCCCCATAATAAAGTATTGCCAAAATAACCACTATATTCACATATTCAACCATTGGTTTAATTCTTGCATCTAATCTTTTATTTCTTATAAGATGATAAAAATTATTACTGTTTTCTGTCTTGTATTTTTCTATTTCAAACTTTTCAGTTGCAAAAGCTTTGATAACTCTTATTCCTGTTATTCCCTCTTGCAAAATAGTATTAAGTTTTCCAAAACTTTCTTGAATATCTTTCCCTGTATTTCTAAGTCTTCTTGAGTACTTTTTCATAATTGCAGAAACCATTGGTACTAGGACAATTGCAATTACTGCCAGTTTAGGATTAGTCACAAAAACTATAATAAGTGAAAATATTACTTGCATCATATCTGCAAAGGCTTTTGCTGCGCCTGATAAGATTGTCAATGCCTTATCAGTATCAATTCCAAACCTAGACATTACATCTCCGCTTTTGCTCTCTGAGAAGTAATCAAAAGACATGTTTTGAACTTTTTCATACATATCCCCTCTTATATTCATAGTCATTTGACCAGAAATTTTAGCACCCCATAAGTTAGTATAATATGCTGATAAACCTTTAAATAACATTATTACCATTGTTCCTAGACATACAAGTAATAAAACTTTTTGATTTTTATTTACAAGCACATCATCTGTTAAATATTTTATTACAAATGATGGCGCTGCTCCTGTTACTCCTATTACTGTAGATAAAAATAGTAAAGCAACAATTCTATATTTTAAGGGCCAAGCATAATCCTTTAGAAATCTTCCTACTCTACTTTCTTTATATTTCTTAAATAAGCTCATTGTTATCCCCTTTTATAATAATTTTAGCATAACTTTCAATGATATTTTCTCCATTTAGTCTTTTTCTAATATCATCTACTTGTTTTTCAATTTTTTCATAATCTCTTTCCAAATTCTTCATTTCATACAATATATAATCTGCTCTACATTCTTCTTGTAAAAGTTCTTTGTAAACCTCTTTGTCCAATGTTAAATTTGGAAGCGACACATAAGTCAAATTTATAAATAATCTAACTATTATTTCATTAATCAATGATGTTTTGTAAAGAACTATTCCGGGAAGTCCCAAAAGAGATAATTCTAATATTACTGTTCCTGAAGCTGCTAAAGCATATTTACTCTCTTCACACAGTTCTTTTAGACTTTTATTATTCTCTACAATTAAATTTGGATATGAAGATAAATCTTCTCTAACCCAGTTTTTATCTGATTCTTTTGCCAGTTTCAAAATAAAAGTTTCAGATGTTTTTTCCTTAACAACTTCTAGCATTATCGGCAATAATTTCGTTATTTCCTGTTTTCTACTTCCAGGTAAAAGGAGTATGTTATCTCCTTTTTTAGTGATTTTCTCATATTTTTCCATAAAAGGATTTCCAAAATAAAGAGCTTTTACATTTTCTTTTTTATAAAAATCAACTTCCCATGGAAAAATTACTAATATTTCATCTGCCTTTGCTATTTTAGGAACTCTTTTTTTACCCCAAATCCAAACTTTGGGCGGTATATAATATGTTATTTTTAAACTTGGCTTTTTAAGCTTTAATCTTTCCAATAATTTCAAATTAAACCCACCATAATCAACCAAAACTACTCTATCAATATTATTAGACAATATAAATTCTACTGTTTCTTCCAAAACTTTTTTTAGAAAATTAAAGTTTTTTACAACTTCCACAAAACCCATGATTGCCAAAGAATCTATATCTCTCACTATTTCAACATCTTGTTTTTTTAGATTCATTCCGCCTATTGCATAAACTTTTGCATTTTTATCAAGATTTTTTATTTTTTCTACTATATATGAAGCATGTAAATCTCCAGAAAGCTCTCCTGTAGAGATAAAATAGTTCATGTTTTCCTCCTAAAAGCCAATTTAATTAAGCTTTAATAGCTTTTATAAATAAGTTATTTGCATTTGCATATTCTATAACTTTATCTTTTTCCAAAAATATCATCTTATTTGCTTCTACCACTAGGCCCTTTGCTCCTATTTCTTTTGCTTTTATAAGTGTATTAATCCCTATGGCTGGAATGTCTAATCTCATATCTTGCTTTGGGCGAGCCATTTTCACAATTATACATCCTTTTCCTGCTAAGTTTCCTGCTCTTTCTATAGTTTTATCTGTCCCTTCTATCCCTTCTAGAGCAATTATGGAACCATCTTTTACTACCACTGTTTGAGCTGCATCTATCTTTGTAAGAGCCTTTGCTCCTTCTATTCCAATTTTAATTGTTTTCTCATCTTCAGGTAGACTATTGGTTTTAGTATAACACCCTTCTACCGTCATATACTCTTCCAACAAATAATTTTGAGGAAGTATCTTTATTCCATTAAGCTTTAAAATTGCTACTACTGACATTAATAAGGTTTCATCTTTTTTATTTGGTGCTTTCTCCATAACAAGATTATATATACTATCTTTTTCTATATCTTTAAATATCTCTTCTTTTTCCACTTTTCCAAGCATTATTACTTCTTTAATCTCTTCTTTCAAGAAAAATCCTATGAATTTCCCAATTTGTCCTATATTAAAAAATCTATAATTCTTATCTTTTTTTATCTCTTCATCTACACTATCAAAAAGGGCAAGGGGATAAACAATTATCCCCTTTTCTCTAGCTTTTTCTAAAAAGATTTTTGGGAAACTTCCGATTCCTGTTATCATTCCAATCTTTTTCACTATCTAGCTATCCCCCTGTTACTACTTTTTATAAAGTTTAACATAATTTGAACATTTTCATCATTTCCAAGCTCTTCTTCTACCTTGGCTACTGCATCATTCAGAAGCATTTTACTTCTGAATATTATTCTGAAAGCTTCTTTTATGTTTTTTATAGTTTCATCTGAGAAACCTTTTCTTTTAAGTCCTATTGCATTTATTGCTCTAGGTCCACCTTTTGCTCCCTCAGCAAGACAGAATGGTACTATATCTTGATTAATCGAAGACGCTCCTCCAACAAAGGCTTGAGTTCCAATTCTACAGAATTGATGTACTGGAGTCAGTCCTCCTACATAAGAATAATCTTCCATAACAACATGGCCTGCAAGAGTAGCATTATTTGCTAGAATACATCCGTTTCCTATCAAACAATCGTGGGCTACATGCACATAAGCCATTATTAGATTATTGTCACCTATTTTTGTTTCCCATCTATCTGTAGTTCCTCTATGAATAGTTACAAATTCTCTAATTTTATTATTATTTCCTATTATTGTTTTCGTTGCTTCACCTTTATATTTAAGGTCTTGCGAATCCTTCCCTATTGAAGCAAAAGAATATATTTTATTTCTTTCACCTATATATGTTTCTCCTTCAATTACTACATGAGATTCAACTATAGTTCCTTTTCCTATTTTAACTTGTGGTCCAATTACTGTATATGGACCGATTACTACATCTTCTGCAATTTCTGCACCTTCATATATTATCGCTGTCTCATGAATATTGCTCATTTGAGTTTCCTCCTATTTAGGCATTAGTGCGCACATAATATCTGCTTGTGCTACAACTTTATCGTCAACTTTTGCAACACCAGTTGCTTTAACCATTTTCCCTTTAATTTTTACTATTTCTACTTCATAAACCAGTTTATCTCCCGGTCTTACTGGAGCTTTAAATTTACAATTATCTATAGAAGCATAATACGGAACTGCATCTTTAAGTTCTCCCATTACTAATACTCCTAAAGCTTGTGCTAATCCTTCAATTACTAATACTCCCGGCATTATTGGATGTCCAGGGAAATGTCCGTTAAAAAATTGTTCATTTATTGTTACATTTTTATATGCAACTATTTTTGTTTTTTCTTCATTAATTTCTATAACTCTATCTACCAATAAAAATGGGTATCTGTGTGGTAATCTTTCCATAATTTCTAAAATATCTAACATTCCTTTATTCTCCTTTATACTTTATTATGTTTTTCTAACTCTTTGGCAAATTCATTATTTATTGCATGACCTGCTTTTACAGCTATAAGATGTCCTTTTATTGGTTTATTTAAAACCTTTAAATCTCCTATAATATCAAGCATTTTATGTCTTACAAATTCATCTTCATATCTTAATCCTCCAGGATTAAGAACTTTATCTTTAGTAATAACTATTGCATTGTCTAAAGAACCACCTAATGCAAGGTTATTTGCTTTAAGATAATCTAACTCATAATCAAAACAGAAAGTTCTTGCCTTTGCAATTTCTTCTTTGTAATTTTCATAAGTTATTTCCATTTCAAGTAATTGTGACTTCAAAAATGAGTGGTTAAAGTTTATTGCATATGTAATTTTATAACCATCATAAGGAAGCCCTATAACATATTTATCGCCTTTTGATACATAAATAGGCTCGGTTATTACAAGCTCTTCTACCTCATCCTCTAATTCTACTATATTCTCTTCCATTAACTCTAAGAATTTATGAGCACTTCCGTCAATAATCGGCAGTTCATTCCCATCAATTTCTATAAATAAATCAGTAATTCCTAACATATATAGTGCAGATAAAAAATGCTCTATCGTATATATTGGTGCACCAAATTCATTTCTAAGATTAGTTCCTCTTGTAAGTTCAAAAACATTATTATTTTGCATTTTAATTATATTTTTTCCCTCTTCAAGATCCATTCTTTTAAAAGTAATACCATCGCCTGATTCAGCAGGTTTTAATTTTAAAATTATATCCTCACCCTTATGAAGCCCTATTCCCATATACTTTATATTCTTACTTATTGTTTTTCTTTTCATAAAAGGGTCCTTTCTAGTTTAACTGTTCTAAGAATCTGTCTGCCATAGCAAGCAGAATTTTTTTCTCACCTTCGTTAAATCTTATTGTTATTGCTTTATCATCAATATCTTTTACAATACCATTTCCAAATTTCTTATGAACAACTTTTTCTCCAACCTTATATTTTGAATCTGTATTTGTAGGCTTCTTAAATGGATTAAAGTTTTCAATACCTGTAGATATTTTCTTCTCTATCACTTTTGTTTCAACTACTGGTCTTTTTCCTTCAACTAATTCATTTGGAATCTCTTCGATAAATGTTGACGGTGGTCTCATATAACTTGTTCTACCGTAAACCATTCTTTCTTTAGCATAAGTAATATATAGCTCTTCCTCTGCTCTTGTTATTGCTACATAGCATAGTCTTCTTTCTTCTTCTAGCACACTATTGTCTGCTAAAGCTGCGAATCCAGGGAAGATTTCTTGCTCAAGCCCTGTCAAGAATACTACTGGAAATTCAAGACCTTTAGAGTTATGAATTGTCATTAATTTAACATAATCGCTACTTTCATTTAAAGTATCTGTTGCACTTACAAGAGAGGTTTCTTGTAAATAATCAGCTAATGTTAAGAATTCAAATTGTTTCTCTAATTCCATTATTGCTGTTCTCAATTCGTCAATATTTTGCTCTCTCTCAATCTCTTCTGGAGAAATTGATTCTATATATTTAGTTTTACTTAATAAAGCTTCAAAAACTTCAGAAACACTACTTTCTTTGGCAAGTTCTATAAGTTCGTCTATTATTTTGGCAAACTCAGCTAAAGAATCTAATGTTGCCTTATTAACTCTATCTAATTTATCGACATTTTTTATAGCTTCAAAAAGGAAAATGTTATGCGCTCTAGCATATTCTTCCATTTTCTCAATGGTTCTATCCCCAATTTTTCTATTAGGAACATTAAACACTCTAGCTAAACTTATAGCGTCTCTTGGATTATTTATCACATTCAAATATGCAATAATATCCTTTATCTCTTTTCTTTGATAAAATTGCATTCCTCCAAATACTTTATTTGGAATATTAAATCTTCTCAAAGTTTCCTCAAATATTCTACTTTGAGCATTTGTTCTATAAAGTACTGTAAAATCACTGTGTTTTCTACCATTTTTATGGCCTTCAATGATTTTTTGTGTTATAAAATAAGCTTCATCAATAGCATCATCAGCCATGTATAGCTTTAGTAGCTCTCCACCCTCTTTTACAGTCCAAAGTTTTTTCCCTTTAGAACTTTTATTACTTTTAATTACACTATTTGCTGCCTTAAGAATAATGTCCGTTGATCTATAATTTTGCTCCAGTTTAACTACTTTTGCATTAGGGTAATCTTTCTCAAAATCTAATATATTTTGAATATTAGCCCCTCTAAATCCATAGATACTTTGATCTTCATCTCCAACTACACAAATATTAAGATGTTTTTTAGCAATTTTTTTTATTATTTGATACTGAATATTATTAGTATCTTGATACTCATCTACCATAACATATCTATATCTATCTTGAACTTTTTCAAGAATTTCAGGATTATCTAATAATTCATTTGTAAAAATCAATAAATCTGAAAAATCCATAGCATTATTTTTTTTAAGTTCAATTTTATATTTTTTATAAGTTTCGATAATAACCTTATAATTTTCTAAGAAACTTGGAACTGTTTTTTCATAATCTTCTGGACTAACTCCATCTTCCTTTAATTTGCTAATTAAAGAAACAATTTTTTTAGGTGTTTCCTGTACTGTAGCCCCTAATTCTTTCAATATATTTCTAACAACTTTTGTTTGGTCGTCAGTATCATAAATATTAAAATTTGATTCATATCCTAAAAAATTTGCATACATTCTTAACATTTTCATTCCAAAAGAGTGAAATGTAGAAACCACAATTTTTTCAGCTTCATGACCTATAAGATTATGAACTCTTTCTCTCATTTCTTTTGCAGCTTTATTTGTAAAAGTCACAGCTAAAATATGGTAAGGCGAAATTCCCATTTCTTGTACCATATGAGCTATTCTGTAAGTTATCGTTCTTGTTTTCCCACTACCTGCACCAGCTAAAATAAGCAGCGGTCCATTTATGGTTTTCCCTGCTTCTCTTTGTGATTCATTTAAATTATTTAATAAGCTCATCTCTACCTCACTTTTTTGATATTATATCATATAGAATATAGTTTTTCAAGTTATGAAACTATATATAAGTTCAATATTGGAAGTTATTATAATTAATTTCTTCCAAAAAAAAAGGGCATTACTACCCTACATTCCCATAATAACAGCTATATCTTCTAAACTTCTACCTGTAATCTCAGATATTTCATTCAGGCTTTTTCCACTTTTATATAGTTCAAGTATTTCTTCCAAATCGACTTCTGCTACCTCGTCATATTCTTCATCTTCTACAAATTCTTCTTCATAATCCTCTTCATACTCTTCATCTTCAATATCCATATGAAAACTAGGTTTAGCTTCTACCTTTACTTCACTTACTTTATCAAAAGTTTTTTCTAAAATACTATTTAGCCCTTGACCCTCTTTAATTTTGTTATCAAACATCAAAATTCTTCTGTCGCACTCTTTTAATAGTTTTTCTAGTTCTTTTGTTTTTTCTACAGAACTTTCTTTTACTCTTCTATCCAAATCTTCAATATTTCTTTTCATTTCTAAGAGTGTAACCTCATAGTTATCTAAAATTCTTTCTTTTTCATCTATTTTTTTGTTACCAAAATATATAGTAATTAGTGCAAATATGACCATTCCTATACCCAATATACTTAGCCAAATACTCATATATAACTCCTCCTAAAATTATCCAAAAAATTAAAATGCCATACAACGACCTCAGAGAAAGAGCACCTTAACACACCCATAAAAAGACTACTTAGTGCTGCTTCCTTCCAGATCTGACACGGTTCATAGTATTTATGCCGATTAAGACTCTAACCTTACAGTCGGAGTATGACAAGGCTTATTATAGCTTATATCAAATTCAATGTCAAACTTTTTTTATTGTAACACCTTAATTATAACCCCATTTTAGTGCTAAATATACTTTTTTACACCTATCCTCAGCTTGTCTTTTTTAGTTTCTCCTAACTTTTCCATGAATTTATATTTCCCAAAATATTTTATAGATATTGTTGAATTATCCCTAACTTTAGTACTTTTTTCTTTTACTATTAAGTAATTAAGAGTAACTTCTCCTTTTTCTATTTTTTTAATACTTTCTTCTCTAGAAAGTTTTGTTATTGCAGCTACAATAGCATCCAATCTATTTGAAGCTATAATTAAATTTAAATCTTCAAAATTTGGATTAACTTGGGTTTCCTCAGAAAAGTTTATTTCCACAGGATTTCTTCCAATTACTTTCAATTCATTTATTACAAAATCCCCTATATTCTGAAAAGTTGGCGTATAACAAATCTCACCCTTAACTACTAAATCTCCAAACTTTTCTCTTTTTAAGCCTAAAGACATCAATCCTCCGAGATAGTCTTTATGTCCTAATTCTTTAAATTTTGACATATTTTTAATTTCAAGAAGTTTTATATTATCTTTATCATCACCAAAACATTCATCTCCAGTAAAAGATATTACTCTTCTTTCACTTTCTGAAAAATAACCATTTGTATCTACTTTTACTCCTAGCTTATTCTGTATCTCTATTAGCTTTGTCCAAATTAATGGGGAATAAAACTCTTCTGTTATTCCCTTTAACCCATAATTTGTTAATTCATATTTTTCAAATATATGACTCATACTATTTTTGTCTTCTAAACTAAAATACTCTATAAACTCTTTTTTATTCATTATTTTCCTCTTCAATATCTAGAATGTAATACATCTCAATTAATTATATATTAATTCAAGTATAAAGTGTAGCTTTTTATGGATTGTCCAGTTAAAAAAGAGGATTAAGTACTTTTAATATATATTTCTATTATTTAATGTCTTTTTTATTTGTTTAATTCCTTATTCTATGCTAAAATAACTCTGCTACAATTATAGGAGGTGTTAATTATACTCTATTATTTATATGCAGTTTTTATCGGAGTTTTTATCTCTTTTCCTATAGGACCTGTTGGACTCTTATGCGTACAAAGAACTATCAAAAGAGGAATGAAAATCGGATATATTTCAGCTATTGGAATTATTACCGCTGACTTATTCTATGGTTTTGTCGTTTTATTAGCTTCTAGTTATATTGAAAAATATATAAATAAAGATAATCTAATTTTAAATTTGATTATTAGTGTATTGTTTTTGATTATAGGAGTTAAACTCTTAAACTCCAAAGAGCATGAAATCCAAGATACTTTCATTCATCCTGCTTTATCAGCTTTTTTTATGGGTATTGCTAATCCAGGAACTATTTTTATATATCTTGGGATATTCGCTTTTTTTCCTGTAAAATTGGGATTTAATAACTTATATTACAGTATCGAGATACTGTTTTGTATCTTTTTAGGCAGTAATATCCTCTGGTTTTTATTAACTGAGTTGATTACCCATGCAAAAAAATTATTATCTATTCATAGATTTTTTATTATTGATCGAATTATCGGAGGCTTTATATCTTGCACAGGTTTATTTGCCCTTATTAAAATATTATTTAGATTGAAAGGATAAATTATGAACAAAATTGAAAAAAAATATATACTACCTAACTCAATAACAATAGCAAATCTTTTTTTAGGATATTCCAGTATTATTATGAGTTTTAAAGGAGAATATTCTAAAGCTGCATGGCTCATAATGGGTGCTATGATATGTGATGTACTTGATGGTAAAACTGCTAGGAAATTTAATGCTTTTAGCGAATTTGGTAAAGAACTTGATTCTTTCTGTGATGCTGTATCTTTTGGATTAGCGCCAGGAATATTTGCTTATTCGTTATTAAAGGATTTACCTACTCTGAAGGATTTAGCAATTCCATTTTCATTTTTATTTGTACTTTGTGGAGTTCTTAGACTTGTAAAATTTAATATTATTACAGAAGCTAGTGAAACTAAAGCAGACTTTATTGGTATGCCTATTCCAAGTGCTGCTGGTATTATTATAACTTACTATTTATTTTTTGGAGAGCTAAAATACCCGAATGTATTCTTTTTCTTAATGCTTATTTCATCTATACTTATGGTTAGTTTAATAACTTTTAAAGCTCCAGGAAAAGTATTTTCTTTTGTACCAAAAAAACTAAAAATGCCTTTTTCATTGATTATTCTTATTTTTATGAAATATACTTTATTTCCTTTTTTACTAATTTATATTTCATTAAATGTTTTATCTTATTTACAAGAATGGTCTATAAGAGATTAACTATAAATTACAAGAGCTTCGGCTCTTTTTTTACTACTTTTTGCTAACTGTTCAAAACAATTCATTAATCAAGCAACAAAAAAGTAAAGCTATAGCTTTACTTTTTGGGGGGGATTTCTTCATCATTTATTTTCTCTTTGGATAGCTCTTTATATCTTTCATCTGCTTTAGGAACCATTCCACTCGCTTTTTTATAATATTCTTTTGCTTTTTCTATATCTATGTCTACTCCATAACCATTTTCATATATAAGTCCAACTTCATATGCACTTGCTTCGTAATAATCTGAAGCAATAAGATAATTTTTTAGTGCTTTCTCATTATTTTGAACGCGTTTACCTCCGTAGAAATATAAGTTTCCTAAATACCAATAAACTAAATTATCTATCAAATTTCCAAGCTCTATGGCTTTTAAATAATATTTTTCAGCTACTCTTTCATTCTTTTTAACTCCAAAGCCATTCTGATATAGATATCCCAGTATTTTGTATGAATTCCCATCTTTATATTTGACTCCTGTTTCTGCAATTTCTTTAATTGCTTTATAGTCAATAACTAACGATTCACTATTGTATACTTCTATATGCGTATAATATCCAAAGGCTTCTCCTATTTCACTATCCATTCCCTTAACAAAATATTCTTTTGCCTTTACCAAATCTCTGGGAACTGTAATCCCAAACATATATATTTTCCCCAAATTTATAAGTGCATTTTTATCTCCCATTCCCCATGCTTTTTCCAAATAGTTTATTCCATTTTTAACATGTCTTTCTGTCTTTTTCTCTTCAATCTGAATATATCCCAATCGAGTATAGGCATCTCTACTATTTTGATCCATGGCTTTTTTATACAGTTCTTTTGCTTTATCAATATCCTTAGGTTTATCTATCCCTTTTTCATATCTAAGTCCTTCTATAAAAGTTAAATAGTTTATACCCAAAGTGTTTTTTAACTCCAAATTAAATCCACTTTTTTCATAATAACTTTTAGATTTTATAAGATTTATTTTTACTCCTAATCCATGTTCATATATATTCCCTAAGGCTAAATATGACATTTTATCTTCATGTTTTGCCCCAACTTCAAATAAATTTCTGGCTCTTTCTTCATTTTTTTCTAGAGTATCACTACCATTTAAGTATTCATAAGCTAATGGGAAAATTAAAGTTGGTTTTTCTTTTATTGTATTTAATACAGATTTTATCTTTACTTCATCTTTTTTCTTCTCATAAATTTTTAATAAGTATATCAAGCTATTATCAATATTTGTTTCTTCTGATTTCAAAAAATATTTTTCTGAATTAAAATAATCACCTTTATCAAAATACATAACTCCTTTATCAAAATTTGTAACAGGTTCTTCATTTTTATTACATGCAACAAAAATAAGTAATAATAGTGCCAACAGAAAATTTACTTTCATTTCTCCTCCTAATATTTTAAGTATCTCTTTAATGTATTTTATAATTCAGTATATATTATTTTACATTAATTGACAAGAGTTAAGAATTAACTTATTCTTAGAAGCTATTTTATTTCTATTTAATTTTTACCCAAAACTAAAAAAACACCCGAAGGTGTTTAAATTTTTTCTGGCTGTATCCAAGTACTTTTATTTCCCATGTTATAATCTGCTTCAAATTCTTCTTTATATTCAGCAAATTTATCTTCCAAAATTGCTTTTCTCGCTCCATTCATCATTTTAATTAAAAAATGTAAATTATGATATGTTGCAAGTCTTTGTCCTAATATTTCATCTGCTTTAAAAAGATGTCTTATATATCCTCTAGTATAATTTTTACAAGCATAACAGTCACAATCTTCATCCAAAGGTCTTGGATCTTCTGCATATTTAGCATTCTTTATTACAAGTCTACCGTATTTAGTAAATACTGTCCCATGTCTTCCTATTCTACTAGGTTGCACACAGTCCATCATATCTACTCCATTAGCTACTGCTTCTAACATATCAAGCGGTTCTCCTACACCCATAAGATATCTCGGCTTATTTTCTGGAAGTTTTGGAGTAATATAATCCAAAATTCTATACATATCTTCACGAGGTTCTCCTACAGCTAACCCCCCTATTGCATATCCCGAAAACCCTTCATCCATTACAGATAATTCGTTTAAACTCTGATCTCTTAGGTCTTCATATATACCACCTTGAACTATGGCAAATAATCCTTGTTTATCTGGATTTTTATTAGCTTCTATACATCTTTTAGCCCATCTAGTTGTTCTTTCTATTGAGTCTATTATATATTTTCTATCTGAGAGCCCTGGGGGACATTCATCAAAAACCATTATTATATCTGACCCCAAATTATTCTGAATAGATATTGATTTTTCTGGTGAAATAAAATGTTTTGAACCATCTATGTGTGAAGAAAAATAAACTCCTTCTTCTTTTATTTTTCTTAAAGCACCTAATGAAAATACTTGAAATCCACCACTATCAGTTAATATTGGCTTATCCCAATTCATAAATTTATGAAGCCCTCCAAATTTAGCTACTAACTCATCACTAGGTCTCAAATACAAATGATATGTATTCCCTAATATTATCTCTGCTCCAATAGCTTTTACCTCTTCAGGTGTCATTGTTTTCACTGTTGCTTGTGTTCCTACTGGCATGAAAACAGGTGTATGAATTTCTCCGTGAGGTGTTGTAATCACTCCTGCTCTTGCCTTACCGCTTGTTTTTTCCAAGCTGTATCTAACTGGTAACATGTGTCCTCCTACTTAATTCTAATAATTCCATCTAATTTATATAAACTATTTTTTAGCCTATTTACTTGTTCTTTATCTGATATTTCTATCCCAAGCTTCATTGTCGCAAGCTTATCTCCATTTTCCATATAAGAATTGGAATTAACTCCTAGTATATTTATCTTTGCATCTGAAATAATTCTAATTACATCCATTAATGCATTAGGTCTATCTAGCATAGTAATTGTAAAATTATATCCATATTTATTAGCGTTTTTAACTACTACTTTACTATCCCATTTAACTTCCAAAACTCTAGCTTCTTCACTAGCTTTCAAACTTAAAAAGTTTGGACAATCTGCTTTGTGAATTGCAATTCCAGTTCCTCTTGTAACATATCCAAATACTTCATCTCCTGGCAAAGGACTGCAACATTTTGCAAATCTAATGAGAGTATTATCTGTTCCATCAATCACTATTCCTTGCTGATTATTGGATATCTTACTTTTTTTTTGATTTTCAGTTATCATTTCATCTATGTTAATTACTTCAGTATCTTTTTTAATATTTTCTAAATATTTTTCTACATAAGATTCTATTTTCATTCTTCCAATTCCAAAATTAAATAATAACTCCATAAAATTTGGTAAATGGTATTTTTTTAGATATTCTGTAGTAAATGCTTCTTCTTCTAAACTTTTTATTTTTATATCAAATTTATCAAGTTCTTTTTCAAGTGCTTGTTTTCCATCTTTAACTTTTTCTTCAAATTGTTGATCTTTAATCCATTTTCTTATTTTTGATTTGGCACCTTGAGTAACTACTATATTTAGCCAATCTTTTCCTGGTCCTTTAGCAGATGCTTTAGATGTTATTATCTCAATTTGATCTCCATTTTGAAGCTTATAATCTAGTGGCACAATTTTCCCATTTACTTTAGCACCGATACATTTATATCCGATTTGGGTATGAATATGAAATGCAAAATCAAGAGGTGTTGCACCTTTAAGCATTTCAATTACATCTCCTTGAGGAGAAAATACAAAAACTGTTTCATTTAATATATCACCTGTAACTGTTTTTATAAATTCTTCAGAACTATCTGCAAATTGTTGCCATTCTAATATTTGACGTAACCATGAATAAACATTATCTCTTCTATTATGTTTATTTTTCTCTTTATAATTCCAATGAGCAGCTATTCCTTCTTCTGCAATCCTGTGCATCTCTTCTGTTCTTATTTGTATCTCTACAAATCTTCCCTCAGGCCCCACTACTGTTGTATGAATTGATTGGTATCCATTTGCTTTAGGAACAGCAATATAATCTTTAAATCTTCCTGGTACTGGTTTCCAAAGATTATGAACAACTCCCAAAACATTGTAACATTCACTTTCTTCTTTAACAAT
This sequence comes from Fusobacteriaceae bacterium, assembly GCA_017988045.1. Lineage (GTDB taxonomy): Bacteria > Fusobacteriota > Fusobacteriia > Fusobacteriales > Fusobacteriaceae > JAFGUR01. Next base: position 14,960 of record JAGNSM010000008.1, on the reverse strand, counting down.
AACTCTAATAGCAATTAAATCATAAAGTTCATCAAAACTTTTTCCACCATCATACATTTTTTTATAAATACTATATAGATGTTTAGGTCTCCCTGAAACATCTGCTGAAAACTCGTATTTTTTTATCTCTTCATCTATATTGCTTATTACTAAATCAGTATAGTTTTCTCTTTCAACTCTTTTGGAATCTACTAATTTAACAATCTCTTTATAAACTGTAGGCTGCAAATAGTAAAAACATAAATCTTCTAATTCCCATTTTATCTTAGCCATACCAAGCCTATGAGCAAGAGGTGCAAATATTTCTAAAGTTTCTGTCGCAATACTTTGTTGTTTTTCTGGTTTCATATATTTCAAAGTTCTCATATTATGAACTCTATCTGCCAGTTTTATTATAACAACTCTAGCATCCTTTGCCATTGCTACTATCATTTTTCTTATATTTTCATGTTGCTTTTTAGTACCTTCTGGTATGTAGCTAAGCTTTGTTACTCCATCTACCAAGTTCCCTACTACTTCTCCAAAATGATATCTTATATCTGCAGAAGTAATAAGAGTATCTTCTACCACATCGTGCAAGAATCCCGCAACTACAGTATCTGTATCCATATTCAGTCTGATAAGTATTTTAGCCACTTCTACAGGATGGAGTATGTACTCATCTCCAGATTTTCTATATTGACCAATATGAGATTCCTTTGCAAACTCATATGCAGTAATTATTCTTTCTATATCAAGGTTTTGTTTAGAGTTCTGAATTTCTTTTAAAAGTTCTTCTTTATAACCCATAATGTTCCTCATTCCTATAAAAATTAAAATTTATTAGCTATTCAAAATTTTGGTCTGTTTTCTAAAATTTTTGAAAAGATAATAAATTTATTGTTGTCTTTTATTTTACACTATATATATGAAAAAAGCGACATTTTTATGTCGCTTTTACATTTTTTTCTTTGAGTTTACCTAATATTTTATAATAGAGAAAACATTTTCTCCATCTAATTTTTCTCTACCATTTAAATCTTCAAGTTCAATCAAAAATGCAAACTCTTCAATATCTCCACCTAATTTTCTCACTAGGTCAAGCATTGCTTTTGCAGTTCCGCCAGTAGCTAAAAGGTCATCTACAATTACTACTTTATCTCCTTTATCAATAGCATCTACATGCATTTCCACTTCATTAACTCCATACTCTAATTCATATGAAGCACTTAATGTTTTGTATGGAAGTTTACCTTTTTTTCTTATTGGTACAAACCCTGCTCCAATATTATAAGCTATTGCAGCTCCAAATATAAATCCTCTAGCATCTGCTCCAAGAATATGTTTAATTCCTTTATTTCTATATCTATCACTAAATATATCAATTACATCTTTTAGACCTTTTGTATCTTTTAATAAAGTTGTAATATCTCTAAATAATACTCCTTCTATAGGAAAATCTGGTATATCTCTTATCAGTTCTTTCAAATAATCATAAGATTTTTCCATTACTGCCTCCTCAAATTTGCTTATTCCACGCAATTTATGCTTTTATTGAACAAGAAATTATATAGGATTATCGAGGTTTTGTCAAGTTTCTTTCTAAGCTATTCCCAAATATTCCCTAAATAACTTATATTATCAAAAGAATTTTTTTTCAATTCTTTCTTAATATTTGGATAAATAATATAGTTATTCAGATTTGTCACTTCTAAATATTCTATTCCTACAATTCTCTCTTCATCTGGTAAAACTATTTCTCCACTAACATAATCAACTAAAAAAACTAAATTAATTATATGCTTCTCTCCTTTTGGGTCTACACCCTCAGAAATTATACATAGTTTATCTACCGATATATTTATATTAACTTCTTCCAAAAATTCTCTTTTTAATGCTGTTTCAAAAGTTTCTCCAAAATCAACGCCACCACCTGGTAAAAGATAATACTCTTCACCTTTTTTTCTATGTTTAACAAAAAGTATCTTATCATCCTTTTTTAATATTCCAGATACTCTTATCCTAGGCTCTTTCATCTCAAACTCCTTTAGCTATTAATATTGTAATATCGTCATTTTGTTTAGCATTCTCTGTAAAAATTTTTAAATTAGAATAAATTGCTTTACCTATTTCTTCTGCACTATTTACTATATTATTTTCAAGTGTTTCTAGGAATCTTTCTCTTCCATAAAATTCTCCGTCTTCTCTTCTAGCTTCTACCACTCCATCAGTATAAAATATCGCTATATCATCTTTCATAAAATCAATTTCTGTTTTCACGTACTCTTCTTCCATGATCCCAAGTACTAAGCTTTCACTTCCATAAGTATCAAATCTTTTTTCTTGGGCTTTATAAACAATAAGAGGATCGTGTCCAGCTGATGACATCTCTATCTTATTTTCAGTTCCAAAATATCTAAAGCAAATAGCAGTAATAAATCTACCTTCCAAATTTTCTTTTAAAAGTACTGTATTAACTCTTTCTAGAATCTTTTCAGGAGAATTTTCTTCTAACTCTTCTACAACCATTCTAAAAATTGTTTTTACCATACTTACAAGAAGTGCTGCTGGAATTCCCTTCCCAGAAACATCAGCTATAAATCCTATTAAAGTATTGTCTGATAATTTTATCAAATCATAATAATCTCCACCAATTGCTCTAGCAGGTTCATTATATCCGTAAACTTCTACCTTGTCGAGCTTTGGCATCTCTTGTGGGAACAATCCTGATTGTATTGTTGCCGCAATTTTTAGTTGTTCTTCCTCTTTTTGTCTATCAATTTCATTTTTAAAATAATCTATATTTTGCACAGCTATGGACATCTGATTAATAAGAGAAGTTATCAAATTAATATTTGCCGCAGTAAATTCGTCATCTTTATTAAAAAGTATAACTCCACCTTTGATTTCTTCATTTACAAAGATAGGTGCTTCTACAAAATTCCTTATATTATCTTTTACTATTGAAGTTAACTGATTATATGTAGAATATTTCGTAATATCATTAACTATTATTGGTTTCCCAACTTTCTTCATCTGAAAAAACAAATTCTGTGTAATTCCTTCTTCTCTAATTGCGTAAATTAGATTTTCATCTTTCAAGTTTTCAAACTTATTTATACTAATTCCATTATTTGTATACTCATATGATATTGCAAAATCTGTATTTGTTATCTCTAATAATGTTGTCAAAATTGTTTTTTCTATATTTTGTTTTTCATATATTTTTCCCAATTTTTTCCCAACTTCATATAATGTTACAATTTCTTCATACATATTTGACATTTGTTCTAAATGAACATCTAAATTTGCATCTGTTTCTTTTAATTGACTGTTCAATTTCTTCACATCTAAGCTTAATTTTTCAATTTTTTCATCTTTTATTTTTTGCTTAAAATGAAAATCAACTATTAAGAGTAAAACTCCAAATAATTTTTCTATTACATCTCTAACTTTTTTATAATTTAAATACTCTTTATTTTCAACATTAAACATTAAAAATCCAATATTTTTTTCTTCAATCTTAATTATAATAATTACATCATATCTAAAAAATTCATTTATTCTATGACTCACATAGGATCCTTTATCAAGTTCTCCTAACATTTCATATGATATGCTTTCATCAATTTCATCTGAGAGCTTATTATATACTTTATATCCCTCTACCATTTTTTGCCCTACAATTAATCTTTCTATTTCAAAAGATTTATCTAAATAAAACGCAAGTTCTTCAAAAAAAGTATTATCTGCATAAACTTCTTTTTTAAATTGTTTTATAAACTCATTTCCTCTTCTAAGCAACTCTCTCTCAAGCTCTTCTACCTTTTTTATCTCTTCTAACTCTTTTATTTTATTATCTAACTCAATCTTATTAGACTCTATTTCCGTTCCCTTTTTTTCCTCATTCTTAAAATAACCACTTTTATAATAATCTAATTCTGCGAATACCTTATCTAATTCTTCATTAAAAAAATATTCAAAACTACTAAAACTATCTAGACCCAAAAATTTAAAAAATTTGCTATTTTTTATCTCATATTGATCATTTAAAAGAATAGTCTTTTGTACTAATCTATTATAAAAGCTTCTTACTCTTACTTCATAAACAATATAACTTAAAAGAAAAATTAGTATTTCTAAAGTATAAATTACTATAAATCTTTGAACTATCAGATTAATTCCATTTAAAATAACAAATAAAATAAATGGAGTAATTAAAAAAATCGTAAAAAGTATAAGTTTATATGTTAAATTAATTCTCCATTCTTTCATCTTATCATTCCTTTGTTATTTTTTTTAATACTGTTTCAATCTCATTTACTTTTGCACTATCATTAAGCCCAGTATATACCTCTAGTGCAACTTTCAAATAATCTTCTTCATATTTATATCTCTCTGGTAAAAGAACCAAATATTTCTTTGCATTATCAAAATCATTTAATTGCATAGAAATTCTAGCTGCTTCCAAATTAATCTCTTTGTACACTCCATAATTTATTATGTATTGTTCCAAAACTCCGATTGCATCACTACTCTTTCCTAAATTTTCATTAAGATGTTTTGCATAAATATATGTAATCTCTAAATTACCTGGTTTTTCTTCGTAAAGTTTAGTTATATATGGGTGCAGTTGTCCTAACCTTTTAGTTTTTAACATTGTATCTCCATAAACTTTAGCAAAGTATAAATCATCTTTTTTTACACTTTCAAGATCTTTTAACTTCGTATACGCTTTTTCATATTCTTCTAAACTATAATAATTATAGGCTATTAAGCTTTTTATATCATTTGTAACATTTTCAATATTTACTCTTTCCAGAATATTTAATGATTCCTTATATTTCTTTTGATTGTAGTATAGAGTTCCCAAATTATATGTAGCCCCTGAATCATTTGGACTAATTGCCAACATCTCTACATAAAATCTTTCAGAATTTTTAAAATCTCCACTTTTACCATAATTAAGAGCTAACTCTCTTAATGTAAAAATATCTTTTGAATCAATAGCATAAGCATTTAATAAATGCCCTATTGCTACACTATATTTCCCCTCTTGAGAGGCATTTAATCCTTTGATAATACTATATTGTTTCTGTTTAAACGTATCACTAACCTCATTATTTGAACATGCTGTAAAAGTAAATAAAATAAGCAGTACTACATAAACTCTAAATTTCATTTTATTCCTCCATTTTC
>JAGNSM010000008.1:0-9682 GCA_017988045.1 Fusobacteriaceae bacterium | reverse complement strand
TTTGAAACTAATCCAAGAGCAAATAATCCATCTCTAGGATATTCCACTAAAACTACTTTTTTATATGTTGCAGCCTCTTTAGAAAAAACTATATCACTAATTTGCTTAACCATTGAATATATGGATTTTGCAACTGGTATTCTGTTTAATATATTTTCTACATATTTAGAAGTTCCTTTATTAATAACTTTATTAATATAAAGTCCTGCCAAATATACTACTCCAGAAAATATCGCAAATGAAACTAGAAAAACAGTAAACGCAACTAATTTTTCTTTGCTTTGTAATTCTTCATTATTAAAAATTAATAATTTAGTAATAAATTCAATCGGTAAAATCATCATGACAATCCCTGCAATTATTTTGTAAATAAAATAAAGAATGTAGATTGTGACAAAAAGGGGTAGTGTAGCTAATACCCCTGTGATAAAATGTTTTTTCAATTTAACTTTACTCATCTTTCTCTTTCTCCTCACGTTTAATAATTAAAGCCTTAACTATTCTTCTATTATCCACTTCTAGCACTCTAATTTCAACTTTACCATTATCATGAGTAATTGTATCTTTTTCTAGTGGAACTCTTCCTAAAACAGAGTATATATAGCCTCCTAAAGAATCATAATCTTCGCTTACTGGTAAATCAATAGATAATTCTTCATTCAAAAATTCAACATCTAACATAGCATCAATTATGTACTTATTATCTGCAACTTTCTTTATCTCTTCATCATGCTCTATGTCAAACTCATCATTTATATCCCCTACTATTTCTTCAATAAGGTCTTCTATTGTGATTATACCACTTGTTCCCCCATATTCATCCAAAACAATTGCCATATGAATATGTTTTTTCTTAAATTCTTCAAGCATTTCTACTAATGCCTTTGTTTCAGGAACAAAATAAGCTTCTCTAATAAAAGATTTCACTTGCATATTCAATTTTCCATCTCTTATTACATTGAAAATGTCTTTAATGTAGAATACTCCTATTATATTATCTATTCCTTCTTCATAAACTGGAATTCTTGAATAACCATTACCTGTTATTACATCCCAGATTTCCTCCAAAGTTTTAGAAGCCTCTACCGCAAATACTGTTGTTCTTGGTATCATAATCTCTTTTACTGTTGTATCTGTAAACTCAAATATAGAATGTATCATCTTTTTTTCTTCTTCTTCAATAACCCCTTCTTCTTCCCCTACACTAACAACAGATTTTATCTCTTCTTCTGTTATCAAAAATGCAATTTCATCAATTTTAACACCAAACATTCTTGCTATTAACTTAGATACTACCATAAGAATCTTTGATATTGGTAAAAAAAGTTTGCTTAACATATACACAAGTTTTATTACTGCGTTTGATATGTGTGTAGAATATGCTTTTGCTACTACTTTAGGTGTTATTTCTCCAAATATTAAAAGTAATATTGTCATAGCTCCAGTTGATATAGCTATAGCTCTAGAATTATTACCCAAAATTGATATAGCTACCATTGTAGCTATTGAAGAAGCTAGTATATTAACAATATTATTCCCAATTAATAGAGCTGTTAAAATTTCATTTGGTTTTTTTAACCACCCTTTTAATAAATCTGCTTTTCTTTGATTTTTTTCAGCAATTGCTTTAAGTTTACTTCTATTAAAAGCAGTAAGAGCAGTTTCTGAAGCAGAAAAAAATGCGGACATTGTTACTAATATTATTAATAAAATGACCAAACTGTATGTTTCCAATTTATATGTACACCTTCCTTAAATTATATTATTCCTTATAAACTATTAATTAAATCACTTTTAGTTAGTATCCCTACTAGGGTTTTTTCTTCAAATACAAGAGCAAACTCATAATCTTTTTCAAGAATATCTGTTATTGTTCCCTCTAATGAAGAGTCTTTTGTTACCTTTAAAAAATTTTTTCTCATAAATCCATGAGCTTCAAAGGCAATAAATTTTTCATATTTCTCTTTAAACTGTTTATTTTTTGTTAATGCAAAAAATAAATCATTTAAAGCAATTACTGGTGGCATTGGAGCTTTTTCGTTTTTAATCAAAAGATCATCTCTTGTAATTACGCCTACAACTAAATTATTATCATCTAAAACAGGAAGTTTTCCAACCCCTTTTTCTTTCATTATTTTAATAATTTCATTAAGATTTGTATCTGTTTTTACTGTAACTACATTTTTAGACATTAAATCATATATCGTTTTCATGTTACCACCCCGTATAATATCATATTTTAATCTAAAAATAAATGGAATTTAGTATGGAAGTGTATAAACCCACTCTTCTGTTGCTAAGCTATAACTTAAAAGCTCATTTTCATTAAAGAATATTCTTATTTCTCTGGCAGCACTTTCTAAACTATCTGATGTATGTATTACGTTTTGACCAACATCTAACACATAATCACCTCTTATAGTCCCTGGTAATGCATCAATTGGCTTAGTTGCTCCTGCCATTTTTCTGACTATTTCTACTATATTTTGTCCCTCCATAACCATTGCTACTACTGGTCCTGCTGTTATAGTATCTATCAAATCATTAAAGAATTCCTTTCCTTTATGCTCAGCATAGTGTTTTTCTGCCAATTCTCTACTCATTCTCATAAGTTTTAAACCTACTATTTTTACACCTTTTTTTTCAAATCTAGAAATTATTTCACCTACATATTCTCTTTGAACTCCACCTGGTTTAATCATTACAAATGTTTTTTCCATCTAAAAACTCCCCCCTTTGCTAATGTAATTATACCTTATTTTTCTTAATATACCAAATTTTTATCCTTATGTTTACTTAATATTTACTAATAATTTTGTAAAAAAATAAAAGCTCAAGAAATTTCTTAAGCTTTATAAACTATATTCCCATTGATCTTTAAGAACCAAAAAATCATTCCAATCTTCATGTTCTTTTGCATGATAAAGTAGTTCTTCATAAATAAGAACTTCACTTTTTCTGAAATTAACAAGAGCTTTTAAACTCAGTTCTCTCATTTTATTGTCGCCAATTTCTTCAATATTTTTTTCCATTTCTTCAGTTTTCTTTAATTTCACACTTAAACTTTCTAATTTTCTTTCAATTAATGCAATTATTTCCGTTCGTGATAAATGATTAGAAAAAGTTAAAAATAAAATTATCATTCCCATATCAATTTCATTGCTTTTGATATAAGTTTTCAAGTTACTGTGTAAATATTCTACACCTAATTCTGTAGAAGAAAAGAAGTGCTTCTCTATTGGATCTCCGTTATTTTCATAACACTTAACATAACCTAACTCACTTAAAGATGATAATCTTTCTACAAATTTTTCTGGAGTATAGCTGAGCCATTTATTTAACTTTACATATTCAGCTATCTCTAATAAACTTTTCACTTTTATCGGTTTTTCAGAAACACATCCTAAAATGAACAAATCTAATTTCATATGACCCCCAATGTCAAAACATTCTATATTTGTTTCTATAATAATAGCTTATTTTTATAAAATTTCAAGTGTTATTTTATAAAAAAAGTTATTTTTCTGAATTTTTTGTTTTTTTTTAGTACTAATTATCGAAAAATAACCATTTTTTTACATTATTGTCACTAATTTAATATTTCCAAATAAAAAAGTGATAAGCCAAATTTTGACTTATCACTCTATCTCAACTAATAATTTTCAGGAAACATTATTCTTTCGACACCTTCGATTATTATATGAAGTATCATCATATGAATTTCTTGTATTCTATCGCTTGTTTCTCCTGGAATTATAAATTCATAGTCACACATTCCCTTTAATTTTCCACCATCTTTACCAAGTAAAGCCATTGTTTTTATTCCCATAGCTTTTGCTGCTTCTACCGCTTTTATAATATTAGCTGAATTTCCACTTGTAGATATTCCTATAAATAGATCTCCTTCTTTCCCATAAGCTTCTACCCCACGAGAAAATATATAATCAAATCCAAAGTCATTTCCTACACAAGTTATATGAGAAGAATCGCTTATTGCAATAGCTGGTAAAGCCTTTCTATTTCCTCTAAATCTCCCTGTAAACTCTTCAGCAAAATGAAGTGCATCGCAGTTACTTCCACCATTTCCTGCTATTAGAGCTTTTCCACCTTTAGCAAATATTTCTGCTAAATCTTTGGCAATTGCTTCTGTTATTTTTTCTTTTTCCTCTTTTTCAATAAAATCTCTTAATAAATCATAAGTAATTTTATAAGAATCTATTAATGCCATTTTTGCCTCCTTAATCACTAATTTTATATAATTGTACACTATAATTTAAGAGTTATCAAGTTTTAAAATGATTAACATTATATATGCAAAACATTAATAATTAGCATTAATATTTTTCTTCAATTTTTACAAATTTATGATAAAATATACAAAATACATTCTTAAATTTTTATTACAGATGTACGAAATTTTTAAACATAGATGGGGGTTTTTTATGGAAAAGTACTATAGTACAAGAAATACAAATGACAGAGTATCGTTCTCAACTGGAGTAACAAGAGGGCTTTCACCAGATGGTGGTCTTTATGTTCCTGAGTCTTTCACTAATATTGACATTTATGATGAAAAATATCTAAAAATGTCTTATCAAGAACTAGCAGTTGATATTTTATCAAATTTTTTAGACGGATATACTAAAGAGGAAGTTACAACTTTTGTGAGTGAAGCTTATGGAGATAACTTTGAAACTAAAGATATAGTTCCTGTTAAAACATGTGATAAAGTAAATTTTTTAGAATTATTTAGAGGGCCAACTCTTGCGTTTAAAGATATGGCTTTGCAAATACTTCCAAAATTTATGGTTGCTGCAGCTAGAAAAGAAGGAATTACTGATGAAATAGTTGTGCTTACTGCCACTTCTGGAGATACTGGAAAAGCTGCTCTTGAAGGCTTTGCAAATAAAGAAGGAATCAAAATTGTAGTTTTCTTCCCTACAGATGGCGTTTCTGAAGTTCAAAGAATGCAAATGGTTACTCAAGCAGGAGCTAATACTCATGTTGTCGCTATCAAAGGAAATTTTGATGATGCTCAAACTGGTGTAAAAGAGATATTTAATGATAAAGAATTTAATAATTTATTAAAATCAAACGGAAAAGTATTTTCATCTGCTAACTCAATCAATATCGGTAGATTAGTTCCACAAATCGTTTACTATTTTCACGGATATTTTGACCTAGTAAAAAAAGGGCAAATTAAACTTGGAGATAAAATAAACGTTGTAGTTCCAACTGGAAACTTTGGTAATATTTTAGCTTCTTATTATGGACATAAAATGGGATTACCTGTTAATAAATTTATCTGTGCTTCCAATGTAAATAATGTTCTTACAGATTTCTTAAACACAGGTATTTATGATATCAATAGAAAATTCGAAACTACAATATCTCCATCAATGGATATATTGATTTCAAGTAACTTAGAAAGATTCTTAGAATCATTAAGCAACAAAAATGACAGTTTAATTAATGATTTAATGGCTTCACTAAAAACTACTGGTAAATATGAATTACCTACAGAATTAAAAGCTAAACTTTCTTCATTCTTTGGGGGATACACTACAGATTCTGAAACTGAATCGACAATTAAAAGAGTTTATGATAAATATAACTATGTTATAGATACTCATACGGCTGTTGCTTACAAAGTTTATGAAGATTATGTTGCTAAAACTGGCGATTCAGCTACTCCTACTTTATTAGCTGCTACTGCGTCACCATTCAAATTTACAAGAGCAGTTGCTGAAAGTATTATTGGTTCTAAACAAGATGATTTAAATGATTTCCAATTAGTTGATAAACTATCTGAAATTACTGGACTAGAAATACCTCAAGGTGTTTACAAATTAAATGAAAAAGAAATTTTACATGATACTGTAATTGAAGTTAAAGATATGAAAAAAACTATATCTGATTTCTTAAACTTAAAATAGTATTAACTTACAAAGGCTTACCAAAACTAAAAATAATAAACTTTTTTTTATCGAGAAAAAATTTAAGTTTCTTAAGTGTATTTCATTTTAACTTTAATAATTAGTGATACTACAATGTCTGTGGGCGGAGATATTTTAAAAAAAAATTCCATGAACGGACACTCAATATAAACTATAATCTAATATAAAAAGTCCTTATAATCATTAAGATATAAGGACTTTTTATATTTAACTTTTGCAACTCAGCCATTTAAAAAGCTTGGAATATCAAATGAATCACGTTTGTTGATTCTGTGGCAATACCCATTGCCTCCTACAAAAAAATATGTTTTGATAATTGTGACACAGTCTCCTTGCTACTCCTCTAAAACTTTAATTATATTGTTATATCTGTGTTACTTATTTTTGTTTTTTGTTGATTTTATATATTCTCCGTCTTTAAAATTCCCATCATATTTTTCTCCGTTTTTAAAATAATAAATACCTTTTCCATTGAATTTATCATCCTCTAATTGACCAACATATTTGTCCCCATTTGCAAAATAGAAAGTCCCTTTTCCGCTAAACATATCTTCCTTAAATTGTCCCTCATACTTATCTCCATTTACATAATACAATATACCTTGTTCATTAAACTTTCCATTTTTAAATTGTCCAACGTATTTATTTCCACTTTTATAGTAGAAAGTTCCTTTCCCATTAAATTCCCCACTTTTGAATAAACCTATGTATTTATCTCCATTATTTAAATAATAAGTTCCTTGTCCATATTTTTCCCCATTTTTAAATTGACCTTCATATTTTTCCCCGTTAGAGAAGTCATAAACGCCTTGTCCATTAGACTCATCATCTATAAATTGACCCACATATTTATCTCCATTTGCAAACAAATAAGTTCCCTGTCCATTAAATTTATCATTTTTAAACTGACCTTCATATGTATCTCCATTTATGAAAGAAAAAATTCCTTTACCATCAAATAATCCATTCTTAAAATGTCCTACATATGTATCTCCATTTACAAAAGTTAGAGTTCCCTCTTCTACCGTCGCCACATCTATAAATTTTCCTACAAGTTTATTCCCATCAGAAAAATAGTGAATCCCCTCTCCGTAAACATTGTTATTTTTGAACTGTCCAATGTATTTTCCCCCATCTGGCAAATACCAAGTTCCCTGTATAAGCTCTCCATTTTTAAAGTTTCCTTCATAAGTTCCTAAATCGCTATACCCCATAATAGTTGTTTTCCCATATCCTGTATACGAGGTCTTTTTCCCTTTTTGAAAATACATAGAACTATCTTCATTGTATACTACTGCTTCCACTCCATAAGTTATGAAACTCATTATTATCATTACAAATACTATAATTTTTTTCATTTCTTCAATTATCTCCTTTAATACAACAATTCAAACTTTTCTTAATTTGATACAGTTTACACTTTTTATTTAAAAATTAAAAGCAAAAATATGTCAAACTATATTAATCCAAAGCATAATTTTAAATTTTATCTGTTCTTAAATAGTCTTTATCATGTGAAAACACTTATATTTTGTATTATAATTGAGAATAAATTTGTTTTCATATCTTTTTTGGGAAAAATGTGTTAAAATAGATTACAGTATAAAAATATTTGCTAATTTAAAAAAACTAGAAAATATTTTTAACTATACGCAAATTGTAGAGTGATAGTTGATTAACGTTAATAAAATAAGTATCTAAGAGGTGAAAAATGAAGTTATTAATTAAATTATTAGAACACTATTCTGAAACAGATATTAAGGAAAAAATTGACAAAAGCCATTTTTCTAATATGAAAAGTGATAAAAAATTTACTAGTTTAGATACAGTAGCCAAAAGTATTGACATAAAAAAAATAAACTATAATATTGATGATTTCATTGATGATTATCCTCAATATAAAAAACATAAAGAAATAAAAACTATTTATAACATTCAAATTGATGGTGAAACTGTTAGTGGTTTAAGTGATAGAAACAAATGTTCTACATTATTTAGTCACATTAAAGATGGTTTTGATTATAATTCCAATGATTATATTAATAAAGGCGATGTTCTTAAATACTTTGATTTTGAAATTGATTTGTCAAATTTTAAAACTAAAATTTTCAAAAGACACACTGAACTTTATGGGGATAAAGAAGCACTGGAGCTATTCAGAGATATGTATAAAATAACTCATCCCGTTTCATTAGCAAAAGAAAAAGATACATGGCATTTGGCATTTGACGGAATGCTAAACGATTGGATAAGAGAAATATATATAAAAGAGAAAGCTATCTTAATTTAGATAGCTTTCTTCTTTAATTAAATTTAATTAATAAGGATATTGAATCTAAATCAATTCTCAAATCCTTAAGCATTTGCCCAAATCTGACTATATAATGGTTACTAGATACCTTAAAAATAAATAGTCATTTTTATTTTAGAAAAGGATTAGATATTATAAAAGAAAAATGGCGATGACTTTCTCCATATATTGACGCTGAATATACTGCATTGTTATACTCTGAATTAAAAATTATTTCTTTTATTCTATCCAAATCTTCTTCTACCTTCGTATTAAATTTTGCATTTACATCTATATACCTATGAAATGTAAATTCAATTTTATCATCTAAATCATCATGTTCAGATGATAATGGCAATGCTGTAAACTGATATTCAGAATTTTCTGATTTCTCTCTAAAATAATTATTTAGATTTTCTAAAAATTCAAGTGTTTCTTCATTACATTTATATGACATATAATCACCCTCCTTCTATAAATTTAGCTTATTTTTTCTCCAAAATCAATAGCTTTATATATATCTAAAATATTTATTTTAATTATACTATAATAAAATCAAAAGGACTTAACTAAAATTATGGAAAAACTATTAATTCTTTCTAACTTAGGAACAATTGCTGGAATAGAAGCATTACTTAAAATTCTTGGAAAAACCTATATTTTCCCTAAAATAAGCTTTTTTTCTCTAGATTATGGAATGTTTCGACCTGAGGATTCTCATTTTGTTTTATATAATACTTCTTTAATAAAGACCGAGAATAAAATTTCTTTTAATGGTGAAAATAAAAGTATTGAAATTACTTATTCCGATAGCTCTAGTAGTAAATATTTTAATGGGAATAAAACTGGTTCTCTAAAATATGATGATTCTATTTATTACATAGAATTTTCTACTGAAGATTATTTTATAGAAGTTTATTTCAATAAAAATGATTTTTTTCCCTTCCTTCACAATTAAAAAGCTAAAAGCTACTCCATATTTCAAAGTAGCTTTTAGCTTTTCATATCTTATTTAATATTTTTAAAAAAATTAGAATTTTCAAAGTTATCCATTGCCTTAACAAGCTTATCTTTATCCACATTTTCAATATAAATAATACTCTTATCTACAACATTTATTCCAATAAATTTCTTTGCCATTTCATCATATCCATAAGAATAATTCTTATAAACTTTTACATCTACCAACTGTTCAACTGCTATAGTCCCTAAATAAATAAGTGCTAAATTCCCATCAAAATTACTAGATAATATTACTAAACCTGTACTTTGCAACTCATTTTCAGATAACTTAATTGAAGTCATTCCCTCTTGAATCTCTCTATCTACTTCTACCCATTCTGCAAATATTCCAATATTTAATATTAAAAATAATAGTAAAAAATATTTTTTCATTAGATCCTCCAAAGTTTTAATAACAGATTATAACATAGTC
>JAGNSM010000160.1 GCA_017988045.1 Fusobacteriaceae bacterium | reverse complement strand
AAAAAACAGGAATTTTTATTTTCCTGTTAGTCAATTTTACTTAAAATATACTCTTTTATTTTTTCTGCATCTTTTAATGCAATTTTTGCATCTTCCAATTCTAAATCCATATTATTTGGATACCTTGTATTAACTCCAAAATCATTTAATCGATTACATTCCTTTTTTAGAATAGAAATTGTATTTTCAATCTTAACGCACTCATTAACCAATAAATTTAAATCATGAGTTCTAGACGGAATAATATCATTTTTAATAAGAAAAGCTTTAAATAACTTTTCTGCACTTTGTTGACAATGGTAACAAATTATTTCTATTGGAGGATTAGTTGCTGTCATTAGAAATTGTGCAGCAATAAAATCTTTCTCCGAATAGTTAACCCATTCTGTATATTCTATACTCATAAAATTTCTACTCCATCTTTATAGATTTTACTCTCCATAATATACTTATTATTAACTCTCTCATTAAACTCATCGGTTTTGTAAACTAATATATCTAATGGATAATTAATGTCGCCCACATTTCTTCTGATTTCTCTAAGAATTTCTAATTTTCTTTTATTTTCATCTGTTAATATACATAAATCAATATCACTATCTTCATTTGGAGTTCCATAAGCGTAAGAACCAAAAAGATATATTTTCGTTGCAGGGGTTATTTCTTTTATTTTATCTGCTAATTTTTTTAATTCAGATTTTAATTCATTATTATTCATATAAAACACCTCAAGAGTATTATATCTTTTTTTACTTTATATTTCAATGATTATAAGGGTGACTTTCTAAAATTTTAAATGATATATATGTTTAGATTTTTTTTTTAACATTTAGTAAAAGCAACAAAACAAAGAAAAAACAAGAGAAAATCTCTTGTTTAAATCTGTATAAATATATTTATTTAACTAAACTCATAAAAAACTGTTTAAAAATTAACGAAACAAATAACCTGTAGTAATATCTATCAATGATTCTGCTTTAAGATTAGGATATTTTTCTTTTAGATGTTTTTTATATTTTTCTGCTTTTTCTTTATTACTTATATTATCATTTGTTAATTTTACTAGACATTCTCCGGCATACTCAACATACGCTATTACCTCATCGAAAACTTTTTCTGAAGCAGGTTCCCCGTGTCCACCAAAGATAACTTTGTAATTTTTATTTTTAAGTTCTTCTAATGTTTTTATCCAATTTACTCTTTCTGACTCACCTTGGGCCATAAAAATATGACAATTACTATATACCAAATCTTGAGCAATCAGAATACCATCTTCCGGTATTTCTATCATAGAAATTACGCTTCCTTCTGTTTCCAAGACTTTTGTTACAACCATTTCCAGTTCATCTACAACAAATCTTCCTTCTTCAAGTATATGTGAAGGGACTATTTTTTTTGTAGGGACAAGGGGAGCATTTCCATTCATAAATTGATAATTATTGATAATTAAATCTCCTATTTGCTCTATTTCTTCTTTAACTTCTTTTAAAGCATAGATTTTTACATCACTAAAATATTCAGAACCAAACCAATGGTCAGGATGACTATGGGATATTATTAAACATTCTATTGATTTATTTAGTTGGTTAACGTACTCTCTTACTTCTTTTGCATGAGGCAATAAAAACTGTGCATCAATTATAATTAGTTTGTTGTGAGTTTCAATAATATGTGTATTGTCCAAACCAGTTTCTTCAGGTGATGTAAAAGTGTGGATTTTGTAATTTTTAAAAGCTTTAATTGTAATAGCCATAATAATTTTCTCCTTTTTAATAAAATTTATTTTGTATAGTTTAATATAAAATTTTTTGTTTGATTCTATTTTTTCTTATCAGATTGTCTTATTTTTTCGTGGTAAAAGTAATTAATAATAATGGGTTTATTTGTTGGATTTCTCAAAAAAGGTTCTTCATCAACAATATAGAAATAATCATTTTGTTCTGCATATTCAGATATTTCTTTGTCTAAATTGCTCCAGTAATTAGTGTTTTTATTTGTATAAATTTCTTCATATAGAGAAATCAGATTTGGGTATTTTTCTTTAATATAATTAATAATATCTCCTTTATAACTTCCTCTTAAATTAAGATTTTCAAGCCATATATAATCACAATAACTACTTATTTTTTCAATTATGGCTTTTACATCTGTAATCCCTGGAAATATAGGAGAAATAAAGCAACAAGTTCTTATTCCTGCATTGTGGAATACCTTCATAGCCTCAATTCTTCTTTCAATAGATGGAGCAATATCCATTCCAGCCCTAAACTCTTCATCAAGAGTATTCATTGACCATACTACTAATGGGTCTGGATATTTTTTAATTAAATCAATATCTCTTAAAATTAAATCTGATTTGGTTGTTATAATAATGTTTGCACCACTATCCTGCATTTGTTCTAAAAATAGTCTGGTACGCTTATATTTTTCTTCCAAAGGCATGTATCCATCTGTAACTGACCCTATAATCAAAGTTTGATTATTATATTTCTTTGTATTACTTATGGCAGGCCAATTTTTAATATCCAAGAATTCTCCCCAAGGTTCAGGATGATTTGTAAAACGCTTCATAAAACACGCATAACAATACTTACAGCCGTGAGTACATCCAACATAGGGGTTAATTGAGTAACCTGCAATAGGTAAATTTGATTTTGTCATAATATTTTTTACATTAATCTCTTTTATAATCATTTATACCTCCTTCCCTGTTAATTTAAATTTTTCAACAAAACTCTCTGGAAATTCTTGTATAAAGTTCTCTTCTCCTACTATATCAAAAAGAGTCGATTTCATGAATATTGGTATTTTTAATCTGTTAGCTTCATTACAAATATTTAATGCCCATTGCGATTTAGCAGTAACTTTCCCTTTCCTACTTCCAGTTTCAGTCCCAATTACAATCCAATCAATGCCTTCTAAATTTATTTCTCCCAAGTCTTCATGTAAGGGTTCAAAAGTAGCAAAATAATTTTTGGACTTAATTTTTTTAAGAGAATTAATTTTTTCTACATCTCTTGAAGTATTTATAGTAACTCCAACCCAAACATTACTCATTTCCATGTTAAAATTAATTAAATTTGGTCTCTTAGTTAAAAACAAGTAAATATGTTGCGGGTTTTGTATCATAGATGAAAAGGCTAATTCTTTCCATTCTGATTTCCAGTCAGAAAGGTCGCTAGCACTAGTCATAAAATATACATTTTGAGTTCTTGTCCCTATCCTTTTTATTCTTTTTTCAACCAATTCCGGAATTGAAAAATTATTTGTAACAGGAAAACGATTATTATTGATGCGAGCATAACAATAATTGCAGCCGACCGTACATCCTACTATAATATCTAAGTTTCTTATAAATTTTTTAATATCCAAAGTTTTCATAGTGACTCCTAAGTTTGCTTAAAGTTGTAACTTCTCCCGTCAACAGGAATTAATAATTTGTCCACATTACATTTTCTCGAAAAGTAATTTTTAATATCTTTTATCACTCGTTTGTTTCTATATAAGATATTACCATATAGTAGTAATTTTGTAAATAGGGTTTTTGATATAAAAAAAAATAGGGGATTTCCCTATTTAAATTCATTTAAGTTTATTAAAATTCTATCAAGATAGTCTTCAAACTGATTAATTTCTTCTTTGCTAAATTTATTATAAAAAATTTCACTCATTTTTTCTGACACTTCATAATAAACATCTTTTAAAGAAATTGCTTTTTCTGTTAGAATAATCAATATTTTTCTTCTATCTGTTTTATCAAAAGTACGTTTTATTAAGTCCATTTTCTCCATACGGTCTAACATACTGGTTAAAGTTGTAAGTGCTAATCCTGTTTTATTTGATAATTCCTTAATAGCTATAGAATCTTCTTGCCATAACACGTATAAAATTCTTCCCTGAGCTCCGTTAAACTCTTCAATATTCTTTTCAGAAAGGATTTTTTCAAATATTCTTCCACTAATTTGTTTGATTTGCGAAATGAGAAATCCACCTTTTTTATCTTCCGTCATAATATTCACCTCAACAGGATATTACTATATGGTAATAATTCTGTCAAGGATTTAATGCTTTTAAAAAGAAAAAGCCGGAAAAACCAGCTTAAAAGAGAAAATACAATATAAAAATTAATTTTTAACGAATATATTTTTAAACCATTAAAAACTTAAGATCTCTCCATTTTCAGGAACTATTATGTTTTTAACACCTGCATTTTTAGCTGCTTTTTTCAACTCGTCTCTTGTAACAGGGCAATGATCTATTGATTCCAAATGTACTGAAATAATTTTAGCATTTGGAGCTAATTTAGCTATTTCTATAGCTCCTTCTACTCCCATAAGCAAAGTAAACTTATTAACATTTTTATCAACAGGCATCCCCATTTTACCAAAATTCTCTTTCATTTCCAATGAAAGTGGCACTTGAGCTTCTGCAGGATGGATTATTATTATATCAGGCTTA
>JAGNSM010000007.1:29662-35276 GCA_017988045.1 Fusobacteriaceae bacterium | reverse complement strand
TCATGTGCTTCTATAAATTCTCTTATTGAAAAGCATTATCCACAATATATAGATTATTTATTACCAGTAACAACGCCACTTTTATTACATGGTAATATTTTGAAGAAAGAATATGAAGATGCAAAAGTTGTTTTTGTAGGGCCATGTCTAAGTAAAAAAACTGAAATACTCTCTCAAGGAAATGAAGGGATTATAGATGCTGTTTTGACTTTTGATGAATTGATTGAGGAATATGGAGACATTTCAAATATAGAGCCTCAAGATGTAGACAAAGAAGCTAGTGTTATGGGGCAAATTTATCCTAAAAGTGGTGGAATAGGAGATTATCTTGAGATAAATGGCTATAAGAAAATTTCTATACAAGGAATAGAAGATAGCATAGGATTTTTACAATCTTTAGAAAGACTAAAAGATAGTAAACTTTTTGTAGAGATTAACGCCTGTAAAGGTGGATGTCTTGGAGGGCCAGCAGGGGAAAAATGTAATACGAACTACTATGAGAGATTAATAAATCTGGAGAAAAATCTAGGAAATATTGATAAGGTAGAAGGTTCTTACGAAACGAGTAGAAAGTTCTATAACAAAAGTATTTATAAAAAAGATGTAACAGAGGAAGAGATTGAAAAAATACTTTATAGCATGGAAAAATATACCAAAGATGATGAGCTAAATTGTGCTGCATGTGGATATAATTCTTGCAGAGAAAAGGCTATAGCAGTTATCCAAGGAATGTCTACTATAGATATGTGTATTCCCTTTATGAGAACAAAGGCTGAGAGAATTAGTAATGAACTCTTTGATAACTCACCAAATGGTGTAATTATCCTTGATAGAAATCTCGAAATTAAAGAGATAAATGGAGCTGCTAAAGAAAAGTTTTACTTAGATAATAATTCTATTGGAAATAAGATAACTAAATATCTTGATGATTCTGATTTTCAAAGAGTTTTGGATACTAGAAAAAGTATCATTAAAAAAAGGGAGCAGTATGCAACATATAACTTAATTGCTCTAAAAAACATTATATATTTGGAAGACCAAAAAGCTCTTTTGGTTATAATTACAAATATTACAAAAGAGGAAAAGCAAAGAGAAGAACTGTTTACTATGAAAAAAAACACTCTAGAGCTTACTCAGGAAGTCATCAATAAGCAAATGCGTGTTGCTCAAGAAATAGCAAGCCTTCTAGGAGAAACAACAGCAGAAACAAAAGTTGCTCTAACAAAACTTAAGCATATAGTAGAAGGTGAATTTTAATGGATTATTACATCGATTATTCCTATAAAAGTATAAATAAACATGGAGAAGAACTTTGTGGAGATAATGTTGAAATAGTTCAGAAAAAAGATGGAGTAATATTAGTACTAGCTGACGGGCTTGGAAGTGGTGTTAAAGCTAATATTCTTGCAACATTAACTTCAAAGATAGCTGTAACTATGCTAAAAGAGGGATTAAGCATTGATGAGGTTTTAGAAACGATTACCAATACTCTTCCTGTTTGTTCAAAAAGGCAATTAGCTTATTCTACTTTTACCATTATTGATATGAAAGATAACGGTGAAGTATATATGATTGAGTATGAAAATCCATCATCATTTAGCTATAGATTAGGTAAAAAATTTAAACTCATAAAAAAAGAAAGAGAAATTAATAATAAAAGAATCTTAGAAAGTTATTTTAAAATGAGAAAAGGAGATTTTCTTATTGTAGTTTCTGATGGAGTGGTACATGCAGGGGTTGGAGAGCTTTTAAATCTTGGGTGGCAATGGGAAAATGTAGATAACTACTTAGAAAATTTGGTGAAATTGGAAGATAAATCTGAGGCGATAACTCAAGGATTAATAGATGTATGTAGAAATCTTTATAATGAAAAAGCAGGAGATGATACTACTGTTTGTACATTAACTCTTAAAGAAAGAGTTTATGGAGACTTATTTACAGGGCCACCTAAAAATATGGAGCATGATAAAGAATTTTTTAGAAAATTTAGAGAAAGTAAAGGATATACTATTGTTTCTGGAGGAACCACTGCAAATATTATTGCTAGAGAATTG
This sequence comes from Fusobacteriaceae bacterium, assembly GCA_017988045.1. GTDB lineage: Bacteria > Fusobacteriota > Fusobacteriia > Fusobacteriales > Fusobacteriaceae > JAFGUR01. The sequence continues at coordinate 33,222 of JAGNSM010000007.1, read as the reverse complement.
AAAGAAAATGTTGAAATAGATTTATCGACATATAATGGAACATTACCTCCCACAGGGAACATCAAGGGAGTAAATCTTGTGACAGAAGGACTTCTTACTTTAAATCGTGTAGTAGAAATTCTTAGAAATAATGAAGACTTCAATGATTGTGGAGCCAGTAGAATAATTAAAATATTAAATAGATGTACTAATATCAATATTCATTTGGGGAAAGCAATAAATGCGGCTCATCAAAATCCTGATTTTCCTGAAGAGTTTAACTTGAAAGCAAAAGTTGTTGGTGAGTTGAAAAAACTATTAGAAGAACAGGGAAAAATAGTTAATGTTATTGAATTATAAAAAACAGCCGAAATAGTCGGCTGTTTTAGTTTTGCTAAAATTTTAGTATATTTTCTAGGGTAGTCTTCTCAAGCTCATCAACTATTCTAGACTGTATTCCTGAAAATGCTTTATTTAATTGGCAAGTAGTACTTCTACCTAAATTACAATTAGCTTCATCATATAAGCATTTATTAAAGAATATTGGACCTTCCACTGCTTCTATGACCTCTCTCATAGTAATAGTGCTGGGTTCCATGTCTAGTGCATATCCTCCATTAACTCCTCTAAAAGATACTACTAGTTTTGCGATTGCTAATTTTCTTAGAATTTTAAGAGTAAATCTTAAAGTTACTCCTTCAGTCTCAGAAATTGTCTTAGCATCTACTTTATGCCCTACTCCTAATCTTCCTAAAAAAAGTAAAATTCTAAAAGCATAATCTGATTCTTGCGTTATTTTCATTTTTTCTCCTCATTAATAAGTTACTCTAAAATCTCTTTCAGTTAAAAGCTCATTGATATTGTTAATTTCTATATCTGTAATTTTAGAAAAAGAATTTCCATTTTTTAGTTTATCCAATAGACCATCTAGAAAATCTGCTTCACTTTGAGCTTCTAATTCCACATTTCCATTGTCCAAATTTTTTACCCAACCAGTAAGTTTCATTTGTCTTGCTATTCCTTGAACAAAATATCTAAATCCCACCCCTTGAACTCTTCCTTTAACAATAATATTGTATCTAGGCATAAAAGTCCTCCTAATATTAGAGATAATCTATTGTACACCAAATTCATAAACTTTTCAAGATAATTATATTAGATAAGTTCTAAAATTACAATAAAATTCTAGTAATTTAAAATTATTTTGCTATAACTATTGACAATAGAAATAAAATAGAGTATTTTTATAATACCTGTGTATCATTAGCTCAGCTGGTAGAGCATACGACTCTTAATCGTACGGTCATGAGTTCGATCCTCATATGATACACCAAATTTAAATTACTAGGACTGAAAACAGTCCTTTTTTTATGTTAAAAATCTCCTCTAAAAAGTTTCTTTACTTCATCAGAATACTCTCTTCCCTTATGAGTAAATAATGGGGGTAAGACTTTTAAAGAATTTTCTGAATTTTTCATACCTTCAATCAAAAGAATTTTTGCATTTTTTTCAGGATTAGAGTGACAAAATTGGATTCTCTTTGGTGTAATATTATATTTATGAAAGCAGTTCAGTATCTCGTCTATTCTATCAGCCCTATGAACCATTGCAAAATACCCACGACTTTTTAATAATTTTGATGCGACAGAAACTATTCCATCTAAATCTATACTTATCTCGTGACGTGCAAGAGTTAGTTGGTCTAAATTGTTAAGTTGCTCAGGATTCCCATCAAATTTGAAAAAAGGTGGATTACAAACTATGCCATTAAAAAATCCATCTTCAAAATGAGCATTATGATTTAACATATTGTCATTTATTACTGTAATCCTATCAGAAAGATTGTTAAGTTCTATACTTCTTCTAGCTAAATCAGCTGAAACTTCCTGTAACTCAATACCATAAATTTTGGCATTAGATCTTCTTGATAACAAAAGGGGTATGACTCCATTCCCAGTTCCCAAATCCAATATATTCTTAGTCGTTCTATTAATAGTCAAAAAACTAGCAAGAAGAATAGAATCAAGTGAAAAATTAAAAAAATCCGTTCTTTGTATTATTTGTAAACCATCTATAGAAAGTATATCATTTATAACTTCATTTTCATGTATTAGCATATTATCTCCATTTTTTTATATTTTAGACTTCAATTATATAACAAACTATGTTTTTTGTAATTATTTTTTTTGTAAAAAACTGGAAAATTGCTTTTTAATTGTTATTAAATAAGCTATAATCTTATTATAATTTGATTACTTTAGGAGGAATATACTATGGAAAAATATATTGTAGATACCAATGTAATTATTGCTAATCCATATTTTGCCAGAGAACTTCAAGACTCACTGATTGTTATTCCAATATATGTTTTAGAAGAATTAGATAGATTAAAAACTCACGAAGGAAATACTGGATTTCGAGCTAGACAATTTTTTAGATATTTTAGAGAAATTGAAGAAAAAGGAAACCTCCTTGACGGGATAAAAATAAATGAAAGTGTAACATTAAAAACAATTATTGGCTATCACCAAAATCATTTGCCAAGTAGTTTTGATGAAAATTACGTTGATAATAAGATTTTGTCTTTATTTTTTAATGAGGAATACAAGAATTTTACTCTTATAACGAATGATATATCTATGAGAGTTAAGGCTTCATCTTTAGGGATAAAATCGCTTCTGATTGATTCCACAGATAAGCATAAACTAGATGACTTGTACAATGGAATTCAAGAATTAAATGTTTCAGATGAAGCTGTAAAAGAATTTTATCAAAGAGGGGAAATTTCTCCTGCAAACTTGGGAATAGAAAAAATTTATCCTAATGAGTTTGTCGTTGGAAATACTGAGTTTAGCTATAATAAAATAATTGGGCGATTTGATGCGCATAAAAATAAAATTGTTACCTTAAAAAATGAAGATGCTTCTGTTTTTGGAATAAAGGCAAAAGACCTTCGTCAAAAGTTTGCGTTAGAAGTCCTTCTTGATAAGGATATTCCTTTTGTGACTATCACTTCTAGACAAGGGTGTGGAAAAACTCTACTTGCCTTGGCTTCGGCTATGGAACAGGTTCTTGAGCAAACTACCTACGAAAAAATTCTTATAGGTAAAAATACTGCTCCCATAGACAAATGGTCTTATCAAGGATTTACAACTGGAGATACTCAAGAAAAACTGCTTACGCACTTTGGAAATTTTACTACTACCTTTGAGAATATTCAAAATATCCGTGGGAAAAAATCAAAATCTGGGGTAGAAGTTCTTGAATTATTAAAAAGTCAAAATAAACTTGATGTCCTTGATATTTCATCAATTTTGGGTTCTAGTTTTATTAATAGAATCGTTATTATTGATGAAGCTCAATCCTTTGATATTCATGCCATAAGAAGTATTATTACAAGAATCGGTGAAAATTGTAAACTAATTCTTATTGGAGATATTGGACAACAGACAATTTCTCGTCTTGACCCTGATAAATCTGGACTTTATGTAGCTGTAGAGTGGCTAAAAGAGTTAGAAGAATCAGCACATATAACGCTAAATGATGTTCACAGAAGTAGTTTTGTAGATAAAGCTAGTAAG
>JAGNSM010000007.1:0-29562 GCA_017988045.1 Fusobacteriaceae bacterium | reverse complement strand
TTCTCGTCTTGACCCTGATAAATCTGGACTTTATGTAGCTGTAGAGTGGCTAAAAGAGTTAGAAGAATCAGCACATATAACGCTAAATGATGTTCACAGAAGTAGTTTTGTAGATAAAGCTAGTAAGTTATTTGATAAAAAGATGTTTGGATAAGAATAATTTAGTGATTTTCTTATAATTTTGATAAAAATACCTAAAAACCGTGCTTATGCAGCACACCGCACCAGCGTGACGCTGGTTTCATTAATTTTATTGATATACATTCTAAAAATATTAAAGGGGTTAAGCGTCCTACGCTTATAATTTTAGGAATTATTAGCCGACGTTTAATAAGGATAAAAATTTATTTTTAATAGGTGTAGACCTATGTGTCTACACCTAAATTAATATTTGTCGTGCAAATTAGAAATCAAGGAGTTCAACATGAAATTTAATTATTATTCATTACAGGAAAATCTATTGGGAAAGATAGTCCTTAACAATGAAACAATATATATCTTGGATAGTTTTTCTGATAAAAATATCCTTGAAAAGCAGTATGAAAAGGAGATTTTTTCTAAAAATCCCCTTTTTTTAACTTGGAGCGAGTTTAAAGAAAAACTGTTTTTAACAGACAGATTTATGCTAAAAGAGGAAAAAAGAACTCTTCTCTTATATAAAGCTATTCCGCAAGAACTTAAAGAAAAATTGAATATGAAAACTTATTATGATTTTATTGATTATGGTGAAAATTTACTTAAATTTTTAAAAGAATTAAATGCATATAAAATAAATGACTTAGGTAAACTTGAAGTATGGCAGCAAAAAAGTTTTGATATAATCAAAATAATCTACGAGAATTTTTATAAGCTTTTAAAAGAATATAATTACATAGTTCCAGAACTTTTGGAAAATATGGAATATTTTAACACTCATTTTTTTGTTGGGTACAAGAATATTGAATTTATTAATATTTTCAGCTTTACTGAAATCGAAAAGGACATGCTGAAAGAGTTAAATAAATCATTTAATTTAAGCGTTAATCTTAAAATGAACAAGGCTTCCTTTGATGAAAGTAATTTAGAATTTTTAGGATTATCTCTTGATAAAAACATTGAATTTCCTGTTGAAATTTTTGAAGTGAAAGATAAGTTTGAAACAATGATTAATCTGGTAGAAAATATCTCAAAAGATAGTGAATATAAAATTTATTCTTGTGATTTTGATAATAATAAAATAAATGAGTTTATTTCTGAAAATTTTATTAAAAAAACAGAAAATCCAAAATTTGAAGAGAGTAAACTTTATAAATTTCTTGAATTAATTGGCAAACTATTAGAAGCTAAAGAAATAATTAATGGGAAAAAAGTATATAAAATTCAAGAGTTTTTCTTAGTTCTGGAAAACAAAGAGTTTTGTAGATATTTCAAAATAAGTAATTTTTTAGTTAAAAAACTTGAAGAACTATTTTTAAAAGATGAGTATAAATATGTTAGTTTAGAAATTATTGAGTCTCATTATAAAAAACCTGAAAATACTTCAGGGATACTTGTGCTTTTTGATTTTTTGGAGAGCATCTATTTATTAAAAAGTTTAAAAGAATTCACTAGTTTTTTAAGTAATTCATTTGATTATAAGGCTTTCCAAGAAGAAAAATATTCTAATCTCTTTGATAAATATTTTGAAGCTCTCACAGAGATTGAGTCTAATGAGATGTTAGAAATTAACTTTGATTTTAAAGAAATTTTTGATAAGAATTCTTTAACAGAAAGTCTTTTTAAACTTATTTTAAAATACTTGAAGGCAAAACCAATAGATTATCTTCCTCTAAAATCGAGTACAAGCAGTATAGAAAATTTTGCTGAAAAAATCTATTTAGAAAGTAACAAAGCTATAATTATCGATATTTCCAACGAAACTTATCCTCAAAAACCAAAGGCACAGTTTTTGCTGAATAACAAACAAAAGAAAAATCTAGGATTGCCAAATGTGGAAAAAGACAAAGAACTTATGAGATATAACTTTTTTTGTCGTTTAAGTACTTTTGAAACTACAAAAATATATAGCATTAAAAATTCTGAACAAAATATAGATTCTTCAAGTTTTGTAGATGAATTAATACTTAATTATAGAATAGAGAAAAAAGAGGTAAAATATAACTCAAAAGACCTGTCACCTTTAGTAAAAAAACTTTTTAATTCAGAATTATATATTAAGTCTGAATATATTGAAAAAGATTATCTTCCAAAGAATAATATTGAGTTGGGAGAGGCATATAAATTTGGAGCTTATGCTTATAATGATTCCCAAAAATGTCTTTATCAATTCTTTTTAGGTTCTATAAATAAGCTTGATTTTATTAATAGAGACATTGATTATGACTTTGAAAATAGGACTATGGGAATAATCATTCATAGTTTATATGAAAAAGTTTTTTCTGAATATCAAGAAAATATTAAAAATGGAAATTTCATTATTTCTAAAAGTAAAGTTCATGAAATCTTTGAAAGAATTTATAAAGATAATCTTTATAAAATTCCAAAGGAACTTACTCAATATTTTTTAGAAATTCTTATGCCCCATTATGAAGAAAGTGTACTTTCATTCTTTTACGAACTTTCCAAGGAGTTATATGGCTCTAAAATTGAAAGTTTCATTGAGGAAAAAAATAAAGAAGAGATTCTTATAAATGATGAAATCGACCTTGGAATAAGAGGAAGAGCTGACTTAGTAATAGAAAGTGATAGAAATAAATATATTATTGATATCAAAACTGGTGGTTCAATTAGTTCACAGCTGAATTTTTATGAGCTTCTTTACTTTGGAGAGGGAGATACAGCGAAAAAATATATCTATAATGCTTGGAATAAAAAACTTGAAGAGAAAAAAGAGAGTCTTTCTATGGATGAGTTTAAAGTGGCATTAAGAGAATTTTTAGATAAAGATAAGTATTATAGAGCAGAAAAAAAAGGTGCTTGTAGAAACTGTAAATATCAAAATATTTGCAGAATGAGGTGGGACAATGAATAAAATAATACTAAAGGCAAGTGCAGGAACAGGAAAAACCTATAGATTATCCATAGAATTTATTGCGGAACTCTTAAAAGGAACTGCTTATGATGAGATTTTGGTACTGACTTTTACAAAAAAAGCCACTGGAGAAATTAGAGAAAGAGTCTTGGAATTTATAGAGAGAATTATCTATAAAAATGATGAAGATTTGATTGAAAGTGTAGAAGAAAAGCTTGGAAAGCTATTTGATATTGAAATTCTAAAAAATATATATGTGCAAATGATTAAAAATAAAGAAGCTTTAAAAATTTATACAATAGATAGTTTTATTCATCAAATATTCAAAAAAGTAATCGGCCCGAATCTTAATATATACAACTTTGAAATAATAGATGACCAAAAAAATTCTGAATATTTGCAAAGAGTTTTGGATGAAATTCTTAGGGATAAAAAACATTTTGCACAACTTAAAGAGTTTTTCCTTGATAATAAAGAGAAAAAAGTGAGTTCTTACCAAAAATTCATAAATTCATTTATTAACGAAAGATGGAAATTAAAGTTTATCCAAAGAGTAGAAAGACCAAAGCTTTCATACGATAAACCTCATAAATATGTGACTAAACTTATGGGAAATTTGGAGGAACTGAAAAAAACTAAAACTAATACTATGGAAAAACCCCTTGAAGAAGTTATTGTTACTATATTTAAGCCACTTTTGGGTAAAGAAGATTTTGAATATATTGATAATTATATAATTGATAATATGAGTAAAATTTTGGAAACTCCTAATTTTTTTAATGGTGGGAAATTTAGGTCAGCTAAAACAGACAAACCTGAAATGCAAGGTTTAAAAGACATTTCTATTGAATTATTTGGGAGATTTAAAGAGGATTTAAATAGATATTTTTATAATGAAAAGATTATTCCACTAGAAAAAAATCTTTTTGATTTTGGAGATTATTGTCAAGAAATCTATGATAAATATAAGCTCCAAGACAAGAGATTTACTTTTAATGATTTAAGTTATTATGTTTTTCATTATTTTTTTAATGAGACTTTGGGGCTTGTAAAAAATGACAAATGTTCAGAATATTTATATCAAATACTAGATTCAGAGATAAAAACTCTTTTTATAGACGAGTTTCAAGACACGTCTATTATTCAATGGAGTATCCTTAAAGTCTTTGGGAACAGTAGCACTCAGCTTATTTGTGTAGGAGATGAAAAGCAAAGTATCTACTCTTGGCGTGGTGGAGAGAAGAAACTTTTTGAAAAACTGGAAGATATTGTGCAAGGTACAAAAGAAAGTATGGATACATGTTACAGAAGTTATGGAGAAATTATACGATTTATAAATACTTTTTTTGGAACAATTAGTGAAAATACAGAAGAGTTTGAATGGGGATACGAGCCTGTAAACTATCTTAGCTCAAAAGAGGGCGGATATGTAGAAACTCATTATATTTCAAAGGACTCCAAAGAAGATGAGGAACAGGAAGAAACAGAAAGCTCTTTAGACAGAATAGTTAGTATTCTGAAGGATAAAATTACAAATTATTCAAAAGTTGCAGTACTTGCAAGAGGGAACAAGGACTTAAATAATATTGCAGAAATTCTGAATATCAACGGGATTCCCAATATACAAAGTCATAATTTGTGCATAACAGAGCATAAGGCTCTAAAAGGAGTCTACTCTCTTTTAAAATATCTTAATTATGGTGAATATTTTTATCTATTGGAATTTCTACGTTCTGACCTTATAAATATTGATTCATCAAGTCTTAAAGTTTATTTGCAATATAGAATCCCTGTTGAAATGTATTTAAATATGGGAGAAAATTTTGATTTTCCTTTGGATAAAGAAATTTTAGACTTTATTAAAGAACTTAAAAATAAAGCTATAGAAAATTATAAAATGACTGATGACAAAGATAATTTTTATGAATTTCTAATTAATAAATTAGGACTTGTAAAAAAATATTCTTCAAATTCAGATTTAAAAAATATTTACAAGTTTTATGAACTGATAAAACAGTTCTCAAGTCTTACTGAATTAATAGAACATATTGAAGAAAACAAAGAAAATGAGAGTTTAAAGCAAGTAGCCGTTGACGAGCTTAATGCTGTAACTCTTATGACTATTCATAAATCAAAGGGGCTTGAATTTGAAACTGTAATTTATTATCTGAATCATAAATCAGCTAGAAATTATTCGGCTATAAATCTATTTGTGGAGAATAATCTAGATTTTACAGAGTTTCCAAGCTATTTTTATATAGATAGCAAATATTTTTCTGTACTTACATCTTTGGGATATAACTTTGAAAATATAGAAAAAGAGAAAAAAGAAAGTGAAGAGATAAATGCTGTATATGTTGCTCTTACAAGACCGAAACACAATTTGTATATAGTATATGAAGGGAAAGAATCAATCTATTCTGATGCGTTGAAAAGGGCTATGGGAGTAGAGGAGGCTTATGCCTTGGATTATGCAAGTATGGGAACTTTTGTGGAAACACCGCTTTCTGAGGTAGAAGAAGTTAGTGAAAAAGAATTTGATTTTATAGAGTATTTTGATAAACAAGAATTTAGTGAAGAAAGCTTGGACGCCAATAAATTTAATAATAAAGAGTATACTTTAGAAAAAGAATTTAAAAGAAAAACAGGGTCGGCAACTCACTTTTATTTGGAGAATATTTTATATAATACAGAAACAGAGCTAAAAACTGCAAAAATGATAACAACAGCTCGTTATGGAAATATGTTTGGAGAAGAAGTTTTAGCAGAAGTATTTAAAAATTCTGATATTTTCATCGAAAAGTTTTCTTGGGTTTTCTCTGATAAATATCATATTCAAAGAGAGTTTGAGATTTTTGAAGAAATTGATAACATTAAAAAAACTTACAGAATCGATAGACTTCTTGTAGATAAAGAAAATAAGAAAATATGGATTTTGGATTATAAAACAGGTGGAAAAGACGAAGAACAGCTTGAGAATTATAAAAGGATTTTGGAAGGGCAGTTTGGGAATGAGTACAAGGTGGAGACGATGTTTTTGTATGTGTGAGGGGGTTAATTTTGGAAAAGATAATATTAATTATTTTCTTCTTTGTGTCATTGCTCATTTTAGTTATTTTGGTATATTTTAACTGGGGTAGTGCCGAAGTTAAAACTCTATTACTAAAAATGTCTATAATAGGTATAATAAGTGCTATCGTAAGTATTTACATAACATTGAAGGAAGAAAAAATTGAGAAAAATTATTTTACTGGCCTTTTGATTTATAAAAATTCAAATTTTCTCGATGAATCTTTAGGAAGCAGTAATTTCGTTGGATTATATTCAAATCAGTATTTTCATGAATTTAATAAAAAAAATCTTGATTATGATTCTTTACAAAATATTTATTTTGATTTCTTACTTGTAGCTCTTACAAATGAATTAAGTAATAGATTCAATTTAGGATGGGATTATAAAAATGGAAATTTTAATCCTCTAAATTATGATTATAGCAAAGTAAATTATGTACAAAACTATGATACTCTAAAAAAGAAATCAAAACTATCATTTAAAGAAATTAAACAGTATATAAATACTAATATTTTTAAATTACAATGTTTTACCCAATTTGAAGGGGACGACTTTGGTATTTCTCTACCTCCAAATAGTAAAATTAAAATTTCATCACAAGACGGGTTTACTTATAATATCTCCATATATGACAACAAATTTTATAATTTAAATATTGAGCTTAGAAAAATGGATGGTTATTTTGGGAATAGTAGGAATTATCTTGGAGAGAATAAAATGTTATTAACTTATGGAATAAGTATTAAAGCTAATTTCAACAAATTTTTAAGCGGTAATATTAATATGCCAAAATATAAGAACTTTGTAAATAACATCTCCAATTACATAGAAGACAGTTATGATTATAAATATTCCATTGAAAATTATAAAAAGAAAGAAGAAGTTATTAAAATTTTAGGAAAAACTTTCTAAAATCAGAAATAGCGTTCTCATTTAACAAAATAACCCTTTCACGGGTTATTTTTTAATTTAATCGTTGAATTTCTCCTCAAACAGAGCTATAATTTAAAAAAATAAAGCAACCTAATCCGAAAGAAGGAATCAAAATGAAAAAATCTTTATTAATAGCAATATTAGTCATAATAATCACTTTAGTTTGTATAAATTTTTACACAAACTCATCTGTCGTAGTAAATGGACAAGAACTAACAGGATTTTCAAAAATCTTAGGTGGACTTTGGGGTTCAATGATAGGTGGAACAGCTTTAATGCTAATATCTTTTTTCGCTATATTTATGTTATTAGGCGGAGGATTATTGATGATGGCATTAATCTTTGGAGGAGGAATAATATTTTTTTCCTTTGCATTTCCATTTATGTTGCCTTTACTGATTCCTCTTGTAATAATTTGGCTTATTTTTGACAGATTAAAAAATAAGAAAAAATAGACATCCAATTTGTATTCCTTGAATTTACCATAAATATGCAGTACAATACCCTAGGAGTTAGTTACTACAAAATAGGAGAGTGGTAATATGAAAATAGCTATGGCTGGAGACCATGCTGGTTTTGCAATGAAAAAGGAACTTAAAGAAATTTTAGAAAAACAAGGGCATGAAATAATAGATTTTGGTCCATTTAGCGAAGAGGCTTGTGACCTTCCTGACTTCATTTATCCAGCTTCACTTGCAGTTGGTAAAGGAGAAGCGGACAGAGGGATTTTTATTGATGGTGTAGGTTATGGAAGTGCTATGATTGCTAACAAGATTTACGGTGTCTATGCAGCAGTGTGCCAAGACCCATTTTGTGCAGGGTTAGCTCGTTCTCATTCTAATACAAATGTTCTTTGTCTTGGTGGGAAAATTATTGGTTCAGCTATTGCTCAAGAAATCCTTAAAACTTGGATGACTACAGATTATTTATCTGATATAGAAAGATATACAAAACGTGTAGATAAAGTTGTTGCTATTGCAGAAAAACACCTTAAAAAAATAGGTGAGTAAATTAATAAGGTTGAATTAAAATTATTTTAATTCAACCTTATTTTTATTTAGATTATTAATTTTTTACCCATTCTTCTACCTTATACTTAATAGCCTCATAGTTTTCTCTTATATCCTTATCAAAAATCCCTATTGCAGAAACAAAAGTATTGTTTTTATTTATTTCTTCAATTCCTCTTTCTTCAGCTTTTTTAGGACCTCCACCATGAGTATAAAAATAAGAGATTTTTTTATTTTTTAAATAGCCATCTTCAAGTAAAGTTCTAATAGGTGGTGCAAATGTCCAAGCCCAAATAGAACTACCTACATAAACTTCCTCATATTTTTCCAAATCTATTTCTATATTCACAATTTCAGGCTTCTTCGCCATAACCACTTGACTTCCACCCCAAAGATATTTACTAAATCCTTTTGCTTTAATTTCATTTTTAGGTTTTATCTCATAAATATCAGCATTTATACTTGAAGCAATAATTTCTGCCACTTTTTTAGTGTGACCTTCCAAAGAGTAATATAAAACAAGCTTTTTATTCATACTTTAACAACTCCCTATTTATTGGTTTAATTTCTAAATTAAAACCCAAGCCCTATTCCAGCTGTAACAAAACTTTCTGTACCAGAATCTTTATGAATCAAATCTAAACTTGTATCAAAGATAATTACTGTAAACGATTTTGTAAAACTGATTCCTGTTGCTACATCTCCATCATTAGTCATTCCTATACGAGCTCTTCCATTGAACTGATTTACTCCGTATGTTCCATATGCTGTCTCCAAATATGTACAAAACCCTTCTGAGCTAATATAATAAGCTCCTAAACCAAAAGCAAGTCCCTTTTTTTGTAAGAAACGAGTTTGTAAATTATGTCCCAAAATTAAAGACCTAAAATCTGCCTTAAACTTCATATCTCCTTCACTTGTTCCAGTTGAAAAAATTGCACTGGATGCAGAAGTTCTTGTCCAAGTTTTTTCTGATTTTTGCCATCCATCAGAATCAGTTGTATTCTTGTCAGTACTCGCAAAAATACTTGTAGAAATGATTAATAATAACAATAATTTTTTCATATAACTCCTTTATTTTATAAAATTTTTTCAAAACATATACTATTTTCTATATTCTCATACTCGCCATAATTACTTATAACCTCAAAACTATTCTTTTTATATAAAGCTATTGCGCCTAATTGCTTTATTCCTGTTTCCAAGATACATCTTGTATATCCTAGTTCCTTTGACCAAATCGTTAGTTCATTTAATATTTGAGAAGCTATTCCTTTTCCTCTATTTTCTGAGGAAACAAACATTCTTTTTACTTCCATAGTATCTTCTGAATATTTTTTTATTGCTCCGCAACCTACTGGCAAATTATTTTCATATGCAATTATTACATGCTTTATCATATCAATTTTATTAAATTGATTAAATAGAAGTTGTTCTTCTCCATTAATTTCATGAAGATTTTTATCAAGCTTCTGAATCAAATTTATAAAATCGATATTTTCGGAATTTGTTTTAACTAAATTAATCATTTTCTACTCCTTCACGTATTTATAATATTGTAGCAGAGTAAATACTATAATTCAAGAAAATTAAAAAATCTCTCTATTTTAGAAAGATTTTACTTATAAATCTATGAACAGCACTTTTTCTAAAAGAGTAGTAAAGTTTTCATTACTTACTTCTGTGAAAAATTCGTTATTTTTATACTCCCTTACAATAAAAATCCCATTTTCTTTAGTAAATTTATACTGATAATTATAAATTGAATTTGCAATGTTCCATTGCCATACGACATTTATTGTAAGCAAGGTATCTGTTACAGAACTATAGATATCTTTATCAATTCCATTATGCTCTTCTTCCTTATATTTTTCAACCGCTATATTAAAAAGAGATTTTTCGCTATCAGTAAAAACTTCATATTCAAGTGAGTTTTTTATACCACCACAACTGGATAGCATAAAAGAAATTATAAATATAAATATTAGATTTTTCATGCTGTTCTTCCTTTTGTGAGAGCTGGAGTGATGTAGATTATATTATATGACGAATTTGTTGCTGTTTAGAGGTTATTAATTAATCTTTTTCCGTCAGAAGCAGTTATTCGAAATTTTCGAATAACTGAATCCTCTTCTAATTCTCCACTTTTAAAAATCTCTTTTATATGATAGTTTATTGTATTTACTTCAACTTCAAACAGTTCAGCCATCATTTTTTGTGATAACCATAAGGTTTCTTCTTCCAAAAATATTTCAAGTTTAACATTGCCATTTTTTGTGCTATATAATACAAATTGATTAATTTCTTGCATTTTTCACCTCTGATATAGTTATAACTATATCATAACAAAATGTTGATTTTGAAACAAGAGAAATAAAAATCCACCCCTATTGCCTGATGGCTCATGGTGGATTTAACGGTAAGGAAATATATGCGCTTTGAAGAGAAATTTGTAAAGAATATTAATAGTTAAATTGCGCTATTTTCATTAAAAATTTAAGTTCAAAAATAACTCAGTTAAATATAATATATTACTCTATGATTTTTTTATTTTAATCAGTTTTACATGACATTATTTATCCAGAAATATACTCAATAGCAGCATTATAAGCACATTCATAAATTGAGCTAGATCTTCTCGGCCCAATTTGTCTAGCTTTCATTAACTCAACTGAAGTTTTTTCTAATATATCTTTTATTTTAAAAATACCGATTTCTTTTATATATATTTTTTGTTTAGGTGTTATATCTAAAAAATCAATAGAAGTATTTAATATTGATTCAATAGCTATATTACTTACATCAAGTGATTCTGATATTAGAGGATTAGTAAGTAATGAAGTAAAAGAGGGTGAATTTTGCCCAAATTCAGTATAAAGTTTTATAGAGAGGTTATTAAATAATTCCGCACACCTATCCACACTTAAATTAGTTTGGTCACTTGCTATAATAACCCCTAAATTAATTTGATATCTATCATAAATATTAGTTTTTACTTTTGTACTCTCTGTATGAAGTTGGATAATTCCTGTATACTCAAGAATTCTAATTGCATTTTTTACTCTTTCCGAAGATTCTCTCTGAATGGCAAAAAATGCGGATTGTTGAGGTTTTCTTTCTATATTTTTTCTCAAAGTTTCTGGAATCACGTCATTTTCTAGAAAATTTCTACTCCATTCTATTAATTCCTTATGCCCTTTGTAGGTATTTGCTAATTTTGAGTGTTCCTCCCAAATGTTTGCACGATAAAATTCTGTAATTGTCTTATTTACATCAGCTGTTTTTAATCCTTTGAAATTTTGACTTGCTACTTCAAGACTTTTTAATAGAAGACGAGGATTCCCACTTGAACAAATAATAAGTGCATCAAGCTCTTTTCCTCTATTAGAAAACGATTTAAACACTGTCTCAGTAGATTGTTTTTCAACAATATCCCTCATGTTATTTATGTAATCTTTGTCAGAAATGTTTCTTTCAACTTTTTTTACTAAAATATCATGAAATTTTTGTAATGTCCCGTAATAAGTTATTCCAGGATATACTGCTGCTTTACAACAAATATAAGGACTTCTTAAATCTCGTATCATTGAAAAAAATATTCTTTGTTGCTCAGGAATAAAATTGTGGCAGGCTTCATCAAACAACAATATAACTTTTTGAATACTATAATTTTTACAAAATTGCTCAATTAAATTTTTTATTGCATCTGTTTCATCAATAAATTTAAAATTTTTTTCATCGATATTTAAAATTTCTATGATTTGTTCTTGGCTTAGTTCATTTTTTTTATGCCACGATTCTTCTAGTACTTCAATAAGTTTATCTAATGAATTATTTGAGGTATTATTTTTATTAAATAACATTTCAAAAGGATTATTAGCAGGTGTTATAATTTCCTTGAAAAGAAGAGAATTTCTAAATTGATTAAGAATTTTAGATAGCATCCAATATCTAAAATAATTTTCATTAAGACTGTTATTTACAAGAATACCTTTAACAAATGACATGAAAACTGGCAAAAATTTTTTTTCAGGATATTCTTTATTCAATTCAATCTCAGCTTTCTTTAAAAGCATTGTTTTCCCAACACCTCGGCTGCCTATTAATAACATTTGATGTTCTGATTTTAAATTTTCTATAATTTCCCTATCATTTTTAGTTTCGACAAAATATTTTTCAATCAGTTCATCCTTAAAGTCTTCTGTTCTAATAATATAATTTTGCATTTTACACCTCAAATTCCTTTTTTAGTTTTTCAAATAATTCATGATGCTTATCACTTTTATTACCAAATCGGATATAAACAAGAATATTTAAAAGTTTCACAACATTTAAACAACTTTCTATAGAATTATGACTCAAATTTAAGTCATATGAAAATTTCAAATCATTTATATTAGTTAAATAGCTATATTTCCCATGGACATATTCTGAACATTCTCTATAGCTAATTTTTGCCATTTCAATAACTTTAGTGAAATTTCCTTTTGGCAAAAATAATTCTAAATAATTACTACTTAAAACACAAAATTCATCCTTTGATAGTTCTGACCAAACAATATCTTTTCCTTTTTGTTTCCACAATAAATAAGAAAAATTATTATCTTTAAACTTTAAACTCGCAACACCCAATTCTAATGCACATCGAGAACTAATAAAACTATGACGGTATAAACCACTTACTGACAACTGTAAAGCAACAAATAAATCATAAACGATTTCATCAACAATTTCACTATTTAATTCATTGGTTCTATCTTTAAATGCACCAACTTGCGCTACAATATTTGCAAGTTCATGGGAAGTATGAAGAGTAATATTTAAATTTTCTGACATTTTTTTACTTGCTGTTTCAAATATTTCATTTATTGTTGACACAAAATAACCCTCCACTTAAAATTAATAAATTATTTTTAATTATTATATTTATAGTATCAAGTTTTCACAATTTTTTCTAGTAATATATTTAAATATTAAAAAATCTCCCTTTCAGGAGATTTTCAAACAAAGTGGAGCATCCACAAATTTACCTTAATCTTCTCAAACAACGATTTCCTATCCTCAAACCAAGAAACATAACTAAACCCCGCCTCCTTCAATATATCCATAGTTTTATATTTTAATTACTCCTCAAAGCCCATACTTATTTTATTGACTTTATAAATAGTCAAAAGTTCATTTAGTTCTTTTATAAATTCATCATAACTTTCATCCAAAAATTCGTGTAAAATTCCCACAGTATAAGAAACCATTCTTTTTGAATTTAAATTATTCCAAATATGAGGTTTTCCCTTAATTTTTTTTCTTGTGCTGTAAAAAGAATTATTCCAAAGTCTGCCATGATGGGCACAGAGATTCCTTACAATCCTTAAGGAGTTCAACGCTTCATATAATATATGATAGTTTTTAAAATTCAAACTAGCCATAATTTCTTTTTTATGAATTTCATTCAAAGAGTTTAGCAATTCTAAAGTTTCTCCAAAAGATAAAAACTCTATTCCAATCCAAATGGGAATACCATTTTCTTTTTGATGCTCTTCCGAATAAAGTCGAATTAGCTCTTGTTCATGCTCTTCGTTACACCTTTTTATTATGGTTTCAATAAGCGACTTAGCAATTACAGTATTATCATAAATTTCCCAATTCTTAAAGTTAAAATATAAAAAATCACTGTCAAAAGTATGAGCTAAATAATAAGCAATTTTACTTTTAAGCTTTATTTCAACCTCTTCCAAATAAAATACGAAAAGGTTTTTTAGTTTTTTATCAAATTCGTATAAGAAGTAAATGGACTCAAAAGAAATGCCTGTTTTGAATTTATTGTTTTCATTCAAAAAATACTTAAAATATGAAGAAAAACGGTAATAATTTGTTTTTTCCAGTATCTTTAACGCAAAACGGGTATCAGAAATAACTAAATCTTTATTGATTAGGTTATTTATCATATCTTGGTAGTTAATGGCTTTTTTCATTTTTCACCTCAAAAAAAAACCCACCCCTATTGCCAAAAGGCTCATGGTGGATATATCGATCAGTTAATTATACTATCAAAATGAATTTTTGTAAAGTTTTTTGATAAATTAAGTGGTCTAATTAATCTTCTCAAATTAGAATTTTCAATAAGTTGCGTTTTAAACAGCAATAATTATAAATATGTACTTTAAAATACAACTTTAATTACCTTATCCTCTCAAACTCCACTTTCCTATCTGCAAAATAAGAAATATACCTAAACCCTGCCTCTTTCAATATATCCATAGTTCTCTCATAATTAGCCCCAATTTTCTGTGGCACATGAGCGTCACTTCCATAAGTAATTATTTCTCCACCAAGTTCTTTATAAAGCTTCAAAATACTTGGATGCGGATTTGTCATTGCTGTAGGATAAAAAAATCCCCCTGCATTAACTTCAATACCTTTTCCATCAGAAATAAGTTTTCTAAGTATCACTTCTACCCTATCCATCACCTCATGGAAATTAAAAGCTACTGCTTCATCCGAATATCTTCTAATCAAATCAAGGTGTCCAACAACATCAAAATTATTGAAATTAGTTATATTATAAAGAAGTTCGTCATAATATCCTCTGAAAATCTCTTTCATAGTTTTCCCTTGAAAATAAGTTTTATAATAAAGTTCTTTATTATCAACGCAATGCTGAGAACCTATAACAAAATCATATCCACCAACTTTAACAAAATTGTCAATATCAGTAAGTACATGCTTTTGTAAGCCCATTTCCACCCCACGATAAAGAGTTATATCTTTTTTATAAACTTCTTTTAATTCAAGAAATCTATTAGTATAAGCTTCATTATCAAGATGGAAAGTAAATTCTTCATGGGGATAATCAAAGTCCTTATGCTCTGTAAAACAAAGAATATTAACTCCTGCTTTTATTGCCCCTTCTACCATTTCTTTCATCTCTATAGAACAATCTTCCGAAAAAGAACTGTGTAAATGATAATCTATTTTTTTCATAATTTCCCCTTCAAAAACCTAATTTTTTAAACTATAAGCTAAGCACAGATTAACACTTATCAAAATAAATATCAAGTGAAAATCCCGTGTTTAGTTCTGTATTTTCTTATTTTCATTTCTCAATTCTGATTTTGTAACTTTAAATGGAAATAACAAATCTAATCATTGAAAATAAAAGGTTTTAAGACGACTGTATTTTTTTGAAATATTAAAGACTATAGTTTTTGATAAGTAATATTAAATATTAGAGTATAAAAAAATGGGAAGATTTCCCATAGAGTTTACTTTTTTATAATCCTAACATTTCTTTAAGATTTTTTTCAACAATTTCTTTATTAGCACCGCTAAGTTCTAAAACTTTTGAGTTTTCTACTAAATCAAATTCTTTTTTGAAAAATTTGTGTTCATTTTTTATTTCTATTTTGATTTTAGATTCATCTCTTTTTAGTTTTGCTTTTCTAATACCGTTCCAGTTAAGTTCAATTCCCATATGATTATCTCTCATCATATATGCAATATGTCCTACCATCTCTTCATACAAAGTTTTCATTATTATCCACTCTCCAAATTTTATGTCTAATGAATTATAGCATATAAAGGGTTTTATTGCACAATATCCTTAATTTTATTAAATACCTACTATTTTATTTTGAGTGTGATTTCCTTGTCAAATTTGCTTGTAGTATATCCTATATATATTTATAATATAATTTTTATACAAAACAATAGAGTGCTAAAAATTACTTGTTTTTTCATGAATTTTAACCCTTTTCATTTTCAAAAAATTATGGTACTTTTAATTTAAGTATCTTAAACATATAAGGAGCTTAAATATGGAAAATAAAAACGTAAAATCATTAGGAAGCAAAAAATATAGAGCAATTGAGTTTATTCCTACAAAAAAAGGCGATATTGCTTGTAATCATTGTTCTTTTGAACTTGGGAAATGCAGAGGGGCTATCTGGGTTTTAGGTCAATGTTATGTTGTAGATGGAGACGAAGTAGAAAAAAATATTTATTATGAAGAAGTTCAAGAACTAGCATTTGCCTAGTTCTTTTTTCTTATGATTTTACATAATATATCTTTTTTTAAATTCCCAAACAATATATATTTAGTACTGTTATTTCCAATGAAATAATACAACTTTTATCATAAATTAAAATTACAAAGTAAATATTATATGTGGAATAATAAGTTCTAAATGTGGTAAAATATGTGACAAGAAAATAATATAGACTATAAATTTTCAACTGTAGGAGGTAAAAAATAATGAATATTAATCTTTTTATTGATAAACTTTTTAAATTTGCTTTGGAAAATGGGATAAAAGAATTTGAAGCTTTTTATGCTGAAGGTAGTAGTTTTTCAGTTAAAATTTTTAATGGAATAGTTGATGATTATAAGAATTCTAGTTCTAATGGACTATCTTTTAGAGGTATCTATAACGATAGAATGGGATATTCATATACAGAAAATTTTTCAGAGGATTCTATTGAACTTTTGGTAAAAGAACTTATAGATAATGCAACAATTTTAGAAAATGATGATAAAGAATTTATATACGAGGGCGCAAAAGAGTATAAAGTCATAGATTTTGTTGAGAACTCATTAAGTAAACTAGAAACTTCTAAAAAAATAGAAGCTGCCATAGAAATGGAAAGACTGGCAAAAGAGCTAGATAAACGTGTAAATTCTGTTAATCATTGCTTATTTGGTGAAGGTTTTGGGAAAAGAGTAATCAGAAATTCAAAAGGACTTCATTTGGAAAATTCAGATGACGGAGCTTATGCATATATTAATGTTGTAGTTAAAGATGGAGATGAAACAAGAACGGGATTTGCTTTGAAATCTTTTAAAAACTTTGAAGAGTTCAATCCGAAAAAACTAGCAAAAGAAGCTGTAGACAGGGCAATTTCTCTTTTGGGAAGTAAAAGTGTTAAGTCTGGAGAATATGATGTAATTATTGAAAATGAAGCTTTTGGAGACTTATTACAAACTATGAGTGGTATTTTTTCAGCAGAAGCTGTAGATAAGGGCTTATCAAGGTTTAAAGGGAAATTGGGAGAAGTAGTAGCTAATAATAAAATAAATTTAGTGGATAATCCTTTTATGGTAGAAGGAGTTTATAAGACTTTTGATGATGAGGGAGTTCCTACAGAAGAAAAAATTATAATTGAAAATGGAATTTTAAAGACTTTTTTGCATAATTTAAAAACTGCAAATAAAAATAATTTGAAATCAACAGGAAATGGACAGAAAGCATCGTATAAAAGTAGTGTAGGGATTGCACCTTATAATTTTTATATAAAAGAAGGAGAGGTTGAATTCAAAGAATTAGTAAGAAAAATGAGTGATGGGCTTATACTTATTGAATTTGATGGGTTACATTCAGGGTTAAATGCAGTTTCTGGAGATTTTTCTCTTTCTACTAGAGGTTATAGAGTTGAAAATGGAGAAATAGTCGGAGCTATTAATGAGATTACTTTAGCGGCTAATTTCTTTGATTTGTTATTAAATGTAGAGGAGATAGGAAAAGATTTGAAATTTGGATTTCCAGGAGGAACTAGAATAGGATCTCCGTCAATGTTATTTAGGAAACTTTCAATTGCAGGCGAATAGGAGGTTATTAAAATGAACGAACTAGAAATTAGAACTTTTAACAAGAATGAGTTTGTTGATATTACTGATAAGGTTGAGGAGTACTTGGAAGAAAATGGCTATAAAAATGGAATTCTATATTTAAATGTTTTACATACAACTGCGGCTCTTACTATTAATGAAAATGTTGACCCTCATGTAAAATTTGATTTGCTAAATGCATTGGAAGCAATGGTTCCAAACATTAGATTTATGCATGCTGAAGGGAATTCAGATGCTCATTTGAAATCAAGTCTTTTGGGGACAACTTTAACTCTTCCTGTAAATGATGGGAAAGTATTGAGAGGAGTTTGGCAAGGAGTATATTTTTGCGAGTTTGATGGACCTAGAATAAGAAATGTTTGCTTAACATTTGTAAATAGGATTTAGTGAATTAGAGATTGCTTTAAATCCTTTATAAATCAAAGAAAATATAATTTGTTCTGTCTCTAATTCAATCCAACGTAAGGTTAGTGTGGTGTGCTGCACAAGTACGGTTTTTAAATACTTTTGTCAAAAATGTATAATTAGAGAAAATTATAGAAAAAGAGCTAGAAACATGAAAATGTTTCTAGCTCTTTTGTTGTTCGGGGGGTTATTCCATAAATAATTTTATATCATCATCAACAGATCCTATTCCTGCAATTCCAAATGTTTCAACTAAAACTTTTGCTACATTTGGTGATAGGAATGCTGGTAATGTTGGTCCTAAGTGGATATTTTTTACTCCTAAGTGAAGTAATGCAAGAAGTACGATTACAGCTTTTTGTTCGTACCAAGCTATATTGTAAGCTATTGGTAATTCATTAATATCGTTTAATTCAAATACTTCTTTTAATTTAAGAGCTATTACAGCTAATGAGTAAGAATCGTTACATTGTCCTGCATCCAATACTCTTGGGATTCCACCAATATCTCCTAAAGCTAATTTATTGTATCTATATTTAGCACAACCAGCTGTTAAAATTACTGTATCTTTTGGTAATTTGTCAGCAAATTCTGTATAATAATCTCTTGATTTCATTCTACCGTCACAACCAGCCATTACAAAGAATTTTTTGATTGCTCCAGTTTTTACTGCGTCTACCACTTTATCTGCAAGAGCAAATACTTGAGCATGAGCGAATCCACCAATTATTTCTCCTGTTTCAATTTCAGTTGGTGATGCACATTTTTTTGCATGAGCAATGATTTCAGAGAAATCTTTTACTCCATTTTCATCTTCTACTATATGTTTCCATCCTGGGAATCCAGCAGCATTTGTAGTGTAGATTCTATCTCCATAAGTACTTGAAGCTTTTGGAGGAACTATACAGTTAGTTGTGAATAAAACTGGTCCATTGAAGCTTTCAAATTCTTCATTTTGTTTCCACCAAGCATTTCCATAGTTTCCTGCTAAGTTTTCATATTTTTTGAAGAAAGGGTAATAGTTAGCTGGTAACATTTCTGAATGAGTATAAACATCTACTCCTGTTCCTTCTGTTTGAGCCAATAATTGTTCAAGATCTTTCAAATCATGTCCAGATATTAATATTGCTGGATTATTTCTTACACCTATGTTAACTTTAGAAATTTCAGGATTTCCATATTTAGAAGTATTTGCTTCATCTAATAAAGCCATTGCTCCTACTCCAAATTTACCTGTTTCAAGAGTTAAAGCCACTAACTCATCAGCAGATAGAGTATCGTCATTGATTGCTAGTAAAGCTCTTTCTAAGAATGCGAATATATCTGGATTAACTTTTCCTAAATGAAGAGCGTGCATTCCGTAAGCAGCCATTCCTTTTAATCCGTATGTGATTAATTCTCTAAGACTTCTAACATCTTCATTTTCAGATCTTAAAACTCCTACAGTTTCAGCGATTTCTGAATATTTTTCAATTGTTTCTTCTTCTAAGTTTAATAATCCAATAAATTTATCATCAATTTTTAATCCACTATTTGCTATTTTAGCTTCAAGTTCTTTTCTTAATTTGATATTTGCTCTTGTTGATTCAGCGATTGCATCATCATCAAAGTTAGCATTTGTAATTGTTACGAATAAAGAGTTGAACATTGCGAATTCAGCTTCTTTAGATGATTCTCCTGCTTCTCTTAAAGTTTTATTTACTAAAGCTAGTCCTTTAGCTGAATGAAGTAAAACATCTTGTAATTTAGCTACTACTGGAGTTTTTCCACATACTCCTTGTATTGTACAGCCAGTTCCTTTTGCAGCCTCTTGACATTGAAAACAAAACATACTCATATTTGTACCTCCTAAGTTTTGGTTGTTAAAGTTTCTTTATACGGTGATTATAGCCTACTATTTTTAAATAATCTGTAACATATGTTACGATACTGTACTTTTTCTATGAACTTTGTATAAATTTAATATTTTTATCAAGAATAAAAGAAGAATACTCATTAAAATATTCTTCTTTCACATAATCTATTAAATTAAACTTACTTTTGTTCCACACTCGCCACTTATAGGAGGATTCACTATTAGTTTTCTAGGGACTCTTTCTTTTAGTTCTTCCACATGAGTAATTAAACCAATATTCATTTTCTCGTTATCTCTTAAACTTTCCAAACTACTGATAACTCTATCGAGTAACTGATTATCCAAAGTACCAAATCCTTCATCTAGGAAAAAGAATTCAAGGGAACTTTTACTTTTTAATTGAATTTGACTAGATAAAGCAAGTGCTAAAGAAAGACTAACTAAGAAACTTTCTCCACCGCTAAGGGTAGCAGAACGTCTTGTTTCTCCGTTGTTAAAATTATCAATTATCAAAAAATCGCCACTTTCATTTACTGTAAGAGCATAGTGTCCATTACTGATTTTATTAAGTCTTTGAGAAGCAATATAAGCAATGTTTTTAAGCTTTCCAAGAGCAAGATACTCAACAAAGGCATTTCCTATAAATAGTTTATTTAGTTCTTGATATTTGTTTAGTTCTATTTCTTCTACCTTCTTCGCATCTATCAGTTCTTTAACTTCCGAGAGTATTTTCGTCATTTTTTCAATATTAACTGTTAATTGCCCAATTAAGTTTACTATATTTTCTATTTTTTTATTTTCTTCAGCTATTATATTTTTCAGATTATTTAGTTCTTCTAAATTTGTAGAATTATCTTTTAGTTTTTCTTTAGTGAGATTGATTTTCCCATGAATTTCAGCAGATTTTTTTTCATGATTTTCAATAAAAGATTTCATTGTTTTTAGCTTTTCTTCATCAAATAAGCTGTTTTTTACTGAAATTATAGAATCAAAAAATTCTGAATTCATTAGGTTTTCAAATTTTTCTTTTTCAAATTTTTCTTGAATTTTTAATTGTTCAATTTCTCCAATATATTTGTGTAAATCAGAAACTTTAGTAGACAATTCTTCATTTAATTTCTCAAGAATAATAAGAGAGTTTTCTCTTTTTTGATTCACTCTTTTTATTTCTATTTCGAGCTTTTCGAGAGAATTTTCTCTTTCTTTTATATTATTAATAAATGTATCTATCTTATCGTAATCTGGCTTGTTTTCAGAAGAAAAATCTTCAGAAACAAAATAGTCATTCAATGTTTTTATATGAGATTCAAGTTTGGAAAGCTCTTGTTTATGGAGTTCTACTTTCATATTTAGTCCAGAAATTTTCTCATTGGAGTTATTCTTTTCTTTGTTTAATCTTTCAAGTTCTTTTTCGAACTTTATTTTATTGGAAATGTATTTTTCTCTATCATTTTTTAAAGCCTCTAATTCTCTCATTAGCTCATTTTCTAATTGTTTTAATTTCTCGTAGGTTCTGCTTCCTAATTCACCTTCTACCTCTTTTATATTTTCTTTAATCTCATCAATATACAAAGATTCTAGCTTGATTTTCTTATTTGTTAGCTCTTTGTTGATGTGCAATAAATTTTGTTCCAAATCTTTAAAATCATCATCACTTATTTTGGCTATATTAGGATGTTCCAATGAACCACAACATGGACATGGAGTTCCATCCTGCAACTCTTTTGAAAGTTGATAAGCCAAATTCTGATTTTGTTTTTCTTTTAACAAATCTTGATTGTTTTCTAAGAGTAATATTTCTTTTTCAAGATTATTTTTCTCTAGAATTTTTAAATCTAATTTTTCTTTCAAATTACTTATTTTAATCTCTAAATCTTTAATTTTTTTTGTTTCTAATCTTTCGATTTGAATCTCTTTGGACATAATATGCGCTTCATTTATTTCAACTAACAGGCTCAAATTAGATTTGTTTTCTTCAATTTCAGTTTCCAAATTTTTTAAAATAGAATTTATCTTTTCAATGCTACTATTTGCATTTGAGATATTTCTAATTATCTCAGATTCTTGAGATTTTTTTTCAAGATATTCATTTTTCTTATTCAGAAATTCTTGAGATTTAGCTCTTTCAATCACTGTTACAGCATTGGAATCTTTTTCTTTTTCAAATGAAGCAATGCTGTTTTTTAGTATTTCAAGATTATTTTTTTCTTCTTTTAGTCTATTTTCGATGATTTTACTGTCATTTTTGATGTTTATTGAAAGTTTTTCTTTTTCTTCTACCTTCTTAGTCAAGCTGTTATAATTTTCGTATACAGTATTTATCTCTTTCGCTTTAATATCTAGCTCAATTTTGGATTTATACTCTTTTACAGTTTCTTTATTTTCCAAAATTCGTTTTTCTTCTATCTTCAGAGTTTCAAGTTCTTTTTGAAGATTCCAAAAGTTTTCTTTGATTTTAAATTCATCGGTTTTTGTTTTTAAGAAATTCTCAACTTGGATTTTTTCTGACTTGAGATTGTTCAAAATCTCTTTATTTTTCTCTAATTCATCTTCACTAAAGTTGCCTTTTCCCAAAATTTGATTGTCTATTGCAGAAATATTATCTTGGTATATTGCTAGTTTTTTTCTTATTTTATCAAGCATTTGTTTCCCATATTTTTGTAGACCAAATAGTCTTTCTAGCATATCTCTTCTATCAGTTCCACTTAGCTTTAAGAATTCACTAAATTTCCCTTGTGGAAGAACTACGGAACGAGTAAAATCATCCATAGATAGGCCAATATAATTGTCTATCTCTGATTTTATTTGGGTATCTTTATCTGCAATAATTTCACCATCTTTTAATAAATATTGCTTCTTTGATGAAAATACTCTTTCCATTTTTTTAAATTTCATCTCTCTAATTATTTGAAATACATGGCTTCCAAGTTCAAAGGTGAAATCTACTCTCATTTCATTGCAGTTCATATTTACAAGGTGTTCAAGTCTATCAGCTTGACTACCTTTAATTCTAACAATATCTCCATAAATTGCCAAAGTTATAGCGTCTAAGATAGTTGACTTCCCACTTCCAGTTGGTCCGAAAATTCCAAATAGTCCGTGCTCAGATAGTTTTTGAAAGTCTATTTCTTGCTCTTCTTCAAAACTTTGAAGCCCTTTTATTAATAATTTAATTGGTTTCATGTTCAAGCTCCCCTATAATTGATAAGAAAATCTTCAATAATTCTTCGTTTGGTAAAACATTGTTTTTAGATTTGTAATAGTTTTTAAAAGAATCACTAATATTCAACTCAGTATGGCTTAGTTCCATATCATCTTCTTTAAGCCAATTTATTTTAGGAATTATCTCAATAATGTTCTTGTTTTTTTTAATATCACGAGTTTCATGGTTTTTTAAGGGTCTATCACTTTCTATATATAGATAAATCCATTCATTTTTATCCATTAATTTTTCAGAAACTTCCAGAGCTTCTTCAATAGATTTTGTTGTGTAACTTTTAATTGCCTTATGATTTGTAAGGAAAATATCTGTAATATCTCCAGTATCAAGATTCTTGACTAAAACTTTTTTATCAAAGGTATTTTCACTGACTCTATATTCTATTGGAGAGCCACAATAATAAGCGTTATTTTTATCAAAGTTCATGGGTTTATGTATATGTCCTAGAGCAATATAATCAGCCTTTGGTGCATAGTTTAAATCGAAATAAACTGAACCACCCAAATCAATATCTCTTTCGCTCCCTTCTTTAGTAGCTCCTAAAGTAAAAAGATGAGAAATAATAATAGATTTTGTGTCTTTTTTCTTGTGACTATGAGTTTGTGTTAGGATTTCTCCAATTCTTTCGCTATATTCTTTAGAATTATCACTTAATAACTCATTTAGTTCCTTTTCGCTAGGATAGGGAAGGGCATTTATGAAGAGCTCCTCTTCGTCTTTTTTAACTAAAATTCCACCTTCAAAACTTTCTATAACTTCCCATTTTCCATACTGTCCAAGCTCTTTTACTTCTAAAGGTTTACCAAAAGTAATAATACCATATTCACTGGAAAAAGGGGTAGAAGCTAGAAGTTTCTCTGGATTATCATGGTTTCCAGCTATAACAATTATTAATCTGTCTCCATTATTGCTTAAATCTTTAATTGCTTTAAAATATAATTTTTCTGCTTCTACTGGAGGATTACTACTATCATAAACATCTCCAGCTATCAAAATCACTTGAATTTCTTCTCTATTGCAAATTTCTTTTAATTCTTCCAAGAATTTTTCTTGTTCTTCTATACGACTATAGCCTTCTAGCTTTTTTCCTAAATGCCAATCAGATGTATGTAAAATTTTCATGTTTCACTCCTTTTTTAAAATTATTAGCTTGTTACAAAACTGTAACAATTTGTCATTTGGAAGTACGAGAAATCTCAAGATACCTCCTTTGTTGGTATGACAACAGTTAGGTTATAATAGAACCAATGATTCGTACAAGTTATCTAAAAAAACAAGCTATAAGTCATGCTTATAGCTTATCTTCACATACACATCCAAAATGAGTTGAATTTATCAATTCAGTTTCATCTATTTCAAGTTCTTTTTTACTATTTCTTTTTGTAAAATTTTTAAAAGCTTCTTTTACCCAAAATAATTTTAGTGGTAGTTGAGCTCTTCCTATAGCTACTAAATCTGCTACATTATTTTCAATAACATAACTGGCTTCTTCTTCAGTCTTAATAAGATTAACTGCTATAATTGGTATATTTACATGATTTTTAATCTCTTTTGACATATATGTAATCCAGCTTAAAGGAAACTCTTTGGGCTTGTTTATTTTTTCCAAAGCTCTTATGTCTTGATGTGGATAACCATGAGAAATATGAAGAATATCTACACCTTCTTTTTCCAAAATCTTAGCAAATTCAATTCCATCTTCTAAATCAGGTTCATTTCCACCAAGTCTATAGCATAATATAAAATTATCGTCAAATAATTCTCTAGTTCTTTGAATAAGTTCTCTAGAAAAATAAAGCTTTTCAAAATGAGTTTCTCCTCCAAATTTATCTGTTCTCTTATTAAGAAGTCTAGAATTAAGTTGAGAAATTAAGTATCTATGAGCTCCGTGTATTTCAATTCCATCAAAGCCACATTTCTTAGCTCTGAAAAATGCATCTACAAAATCATCCAAAATTTTATCTAAAGTCTCTGTAGGTACTTCTGTTAAATTATCAACAAAACCAGCATGATGAAGTTGGATAATCACAGGAACATCATAGTTATGACAAATATCGGCTACTTTGCTTAACCCATCAATAAACTTATCTTTCCAAATTCCAAGCTGATTATCTCGGAGTTTTCCATCAGATGATACACAAGTTGCTTCTACAATGATTAAACCATTGCCATCTTTAGCCAATTTTTCATAATATTCCAATAAGTCATCATTTACAAGACTATTATTACTAAGCATACTAAATCTAACCATAGGTGGCAGTACAATTCTATTTTTTAAACTTATATTTTTAATTTTTAACGGTGTAAAAAGATTCATTTATTCTCCTCAATCTGATACCTGAAATAATTGTATTATTTTTAGAATAATACATAGAAATATAGAAATTATTATACCATAGATATCACATTTTTTATCAAAAGATTAGAACATATCAGTATCTTTTATTAAGCAGAATGTTTCAATCTCTTTTTGTGGCTCTGAAAAATAATAACCTTGAGAATAATCAATCCCAAGTTTCTTAACTTTCTCAAAAATTTCTTTTGAGCTGACAAATTCTGCAATAGTCTTTATTCCAAGTTTCTTAGAAAATTCTACTAAAAGTTTTACAATATGTTCTGAATTTTCATCTTTATCAATATTTTTAATTATGGATGCATCAATCTTAATATAATCTATATCAAGATTGATTATATGATTAAGATTCGAGTAACCACTTCCAAAGTCATCAATAGCTATTTTACAGTTGTATTTTTTCACAGTATTGATAAAATCTTTTATCTCTTTATAGCTTTCTATTCCCTCTGATTCCAAAATCTCAAATACAATTTTGCTAGTTTTATCTTTTGGGAAACTATTAAGTTTATTAATTAGTAATTTTATTGTAGAAATATTACAAATGTCACTAATTGAAATATTTATTGAAATTTCAGAATCTGTTTCAATAATTTTGTTAAATACTTCAATTATCATTATTTTGGTAAGATGATTATATAATCCATATTTTCTAGAAGAAAGCATAAAATTATACGGCGAAATGTATTTGTCATCAGAGTCTTTTAGTCTAATTAACATCTCATATTTTTCAGGATATAAAGTAACATTGTTTATAATTGGTTGGTAAAAGGCAATCGCACTTTTATTTTGTATAGCTAATAATATTTTTTCTTTCCAATAATAACTATAAAGATTTTCAGCATTTGAAATTAAATTCTCATTATATAAGGCATATTGAATTTTTCTTTCTTTTGCATGTTTTAGGGCAAAGTAGGCATTTTCAAATAGTTGTTTTTTAGAGATTTCATTGTTTTTATTTGAAGTTGCTACTCCTACATTTATTGTTAAATAAATTCTATTTTTATCTATTAAAAAAACTTCATCACAAATCAAATTAAAAATATAATTAATAAAAACATCGATTTCTAATGAATCTGCTTCATCATAATGAACTATTGCAAATTCATCTCCATGAAGTCTGTAACTTGTGTATTCATTCTCTTTTAAACGCTCAGCAAAAGACTTTAATAGTTCATCTCCTACTTGGTAACCGAAAAGTGTGTTAATCTCCCTAAAATAAGATAAGTTGATTATACACAAAATTATGCTTTCATCAGTTTCCATGTTTAAGTCGTTTAAAAGACCTTCTTCTTTTTTTAGGCCAGTTAATTTATCATAAATATTTGAATGATGCAAATCTTCATTTTTCTTTTCAAGTAATTCATAGGTTTTTTCTAATTTATTTTTTGAGTCAAGTAAGGCTTTAGAATTTTCTGCAAGAGACAGATTTAATTCAGTCATCTTAATAAATGCTCTAGCAGCATGATATGAAATAAGAGATATAAAAAAAGGTGTCAAATAAATAAATGTCAAAAGTTTATTATCATTGATAATCAAAAGATTTTCTTTAGAAAATTCGAGATTTTTAGCATTTATTTCGTAGATAGTAGCAATTATTGGAAAAATAAGTCCCCACAAAAATCCTCTTATCATATATTTAAGTATGATTTTTTTATTTACTATTTTCATTTATATCACCTTTATCTTTCCCATTATTAAATCATATCTATATTATACTCATTTCATTTAAGTTTTTCTAATAAATTTTAAATATTTACAGATATTTTTAAAATTAAAAAGAGCTTTCTCAATATCATAAAGATTATTGAAAAAACTCTTTGAATTAATTATTCATCAGCATCTGTTAAAGTATTGTAAAGTTTAACATAGTTTGTATCTTCAGCTTTTATAAAGCTAATTGCTGTTCTTGGATGTTCATTTAGTTGACCTGTAAGCATGTATGGAATTTCATATCCCCAGTGAATTTCTTTTCTAAGTGGAATAATGTATTCCTCAATAAATCTTAACAAAGGAAGTATACTAAATTTAGGATTTTTTAGGAAACCTAAAAGAAGTTCCATAGGACAATTTCCAGCGCCTCTTCCCAATCCAGATATTGTAGCATCTAAGTAACTAGTTCCAAGTATCATAGACTCTATAGTGTTAGCATAAGCTAATTGTTGATTGTTATGTGCATGTATTCCAACTTTTTTCCCTTTTGCCTCAGCAGCATTAATATATTTTGCTGTAAGATTTCTAATTTGTTCTGTATAAAAAGTTCCAAAGCTATCTACTAAGTAAATAACATCAGCACTTGATTCACATATTAAAGAAAGTGCATCATCTAAGTCAGAACCAGATATTTTTGAAATTGCCATAAGATTTAAAGTAGTTTCATATCCTTTTTGATGAGCATCTTCAATTATTTCAAGAGCTGCAGGAATTTGATGAATATAGCAAGCTACTCTTACCATATCAACAATACTTTCAGATTTAGGTCTTATATCTTCTTTAGTTGTTCTTCCAATATCTGCCATAACTGCAATTTTTAATTTTGTGTTGTTATCTCCTACTATTCTTCTTATATCTTCCTCTTCACAAAAGTTCCAAGGTCCATATTCTTCAGGACTCATTACTTTTTTTGAAACAACTTTACCGATTTCGAAATAATCTACACCTATTTCTACACAAGTATTATATACTCCTTTTACAAATTCGTCAGTAAAGTGATAGTTGTTAACTAAACCTCCATCTCTAATTGTACAATCTACAATTTTTAAATCTGGTCTTACTGTTAACCACGTTCCTTTTTTGTTGATATTTAATATTTGATCTTCCATATCCTACCCTCCTACGATATAACATCTTCATTGAAAATGTTATGCTACTTTACCATTTTACATTTAAAAAAACATAGAAAATTTTCAATTTCCATTTTCTTTATAGCATTCTATACTATATAAGCATTTCTGTCCAATACTTTATAGTAATAATGATGATTTTTTCATTCTTTAATTACTATTTATTAATTTTTAATTGATTTATTTCAATCTTTTTTTTAGTTCTTCAGCAATATCTTTAAGCTCAAGACCTCTCTCTACCATTAAAACCATTGAATGATAAACTAAATCAGAAAGTTCATATTGTAGCTCTGTAAGGTCAGGATTTTTAGCAGCAATAATAACTTCTGCACACTCTTCTCCTACTTTTTTAAGAATTTTATCTATACCTTTATCAAACAGGTAATTTGTATAACTTCCTTCTACTGGAGTTTCTTTTCTTTCTTTAATTAAATCAAAAAGTTTTCCTATTTCAAATACTTTTTCTTCACTTTCAAACATAGTTGTGTAGAAACAAGATTTAGCTCCAGTATGACATGCTGCACCTATTTGCTCAACTTCTGCTAAAAGAGTATCTCCATCACAATCATAACTTAATTTTTTTACTGCTTGTTTATGTCCACTTGTAGCTCCTTTGTTCCAAAGCTCGTTTCTTGAACGGCTAAAAAACCAAGTTTCTCCTGTTTCCAAAGTTTTTTTAACAGATTCTTCATTCATATATGCAAGCATTAAAACCTCTCTTGTATAAACATCTTGCACAACAACAGGCACTAAACCTTTTTCATCAAATTTTATATTTTCTAACATTTTTCTTCTCCTTTTTTTCATAACGCTTCGCGTTTTATTTCCTGTATTTTGAATTTTGTAGGGGTCAATGGATATTGACCCAAAACTAACAAATGCAATTTACTAGATATCTTTGACGACCAATGTATTATCTATATCTGTCTTCATCCCATTTTGATGGGTTGTTTTCTATATATTCCATCACTTTTAAATATGCTTTTTCGTTACGAATGATATTTTCGTAATAATTTCTTTGCCATACTGGATTGCAGAAAGAATTTCTAATTTCATTTATTCTAGCTGTAGCACCTGCTTTTATTGCTCGAATGATGGAACCAATATTTTTTGATGGTGATTTTAATTTTTTTATAGAATAAAATTCAGTTTTCCCTACACCCTCATTATTGGGCGTATTTCCATACGCCCCTACATTTTTAATATCATTTTTTACTATTTCAATAATAAAATGTATGT
>JAGNSM010000006.1:34695-35992 GCA_017988045.1 Fusobacteriaceae bacterium | reverse complement strand
GATATGGCTTCTCCCGGTGAAGGTCAAACTTCTACTGAAGAAGCAGTAACAATCTGCGCAAAAGATTCATCAGGACCTTACGACTATGATATGAGAAAAAGACTTGTAGAAATGGCTAAAGAAGACTATATAGACTATAAGATTGATATTTACAATCATTATAACTCTGATGCTAGTGCCGCAGTAAGAGCTGGTAACATGGTTCGTCACGGGCTTATTGGTCCAGGTGTAGATGCAAGTCACGGTTATGAAAGAACTCATAAGACTGGTATATTAAACACTTTAAAACTATTACAAAGATATATTGAAGAATAAATAAAAATTTAAGCTAAAAAAATAAATATTGTCATTTTAAAGTTTATTACTTTTAAAATGACAATATTTTTTATTTGTAATCACTTAGCCTTCTAAGACTTTTGATTTCATTAAACTTTATATTTTCTTAATAATTCATTTTCAAATTTATTTTTCACTTCTACCCATTCGCTAGAAATTATTGAGAAAAAACTGGTATGTCTAACTTTTCCTTTGAAAATAGCATAATTCCTAAATGTTCCTTCATAAGAAAATCCCATTTTTTCAGCAGCATTTTTACTTGGTATATTCTCAATATCACATCTCCATTGAACTCTAATATAATTCATTTCATCAAAAAGGTACTTTAACAGCAAAAATACACTTTCTCTATTTACCTCTGTTCTCTGTGCTGATTTTTCATACCATACACAACCAATTTCAGCATTTCTATAATTTTCTTCAATAAAAGTAATACTTATATTTCCAACATACTTGTTAAGTCTTTTACTAAATACTGCAAAAGTAATCCTATTTCCTTGATGTTCCTGTGAATCAATCCAATTAGAAAAATCCTCAATATTTTTATAGGGTCCAAAAGATAAAAAGTTAAAAATACTCTCATCTTCATTTGCAAGTTTAAAAATTTCTATTAAGTGCCTATTCTTATCAAATCTTTCTAACCTTACCCATTCTCCTTCAAGAAAATTAACATCAAATATATTTTTCATTAAAACCTCACTTCATTTTTTTATTTATTTTCTATAGCTATTAGCCAAAAGAAGCATTTACTTTATAAAATATTAACATTCTTAACTCAACTTGTCAATTTTCTCCTTTTTTATGCCTATACTTTTGTTTAAACTCCTATTCTTATGAAGTACTTATTCTTATTTTAGTTGCTTAAATAATTTCTTTATTTCTTTAAATCTTCCTATTTACTTTTTACTTTTATAGATGTATAATCTTTTTATGCACACGCTTGCATAAATTTAAAGGGGGT
>JAGNSM010000006.1:0-34595 GCA_017988045.1 Fusobacteriaceae bacterium | reverse complement strand
TGAAGTACTTATTCTTATTTTAGTTGCTTAAATAATTTCTTTATTTCTTTAAATCTTCCTATTTACTTTTTACTTTTATAGATGTATAATCTTTTTATGCACACGCTTGCATAAATTTAAAGGGGGTCTTTATGAAAAATAATCATTTTAAAAACAAAGTTGTTTATCAAATTTATCCTATGAGTTTTAAGGACAGTAACAATGATGGTATGGGGGATATTCAAGGAATTATTGAGAAACTTGATTATTTAAAATTCTTGGATGTAGATATGCTATGGATTACTCCTGTTTACACTTCTCCAAAATATGATAATGGCTATGATATTGCTGATTATTATAATATTGATTCGCAATTTGGAACTATGGAAGATTTTGAAAATCTAATAAAAGAAGCTAAAAATAGAAATATTGGAATTATTATGGATATTGTTGCCAACCATACTTCTACCTACCATGAATGGTTCAAAAATGCTTTAAATGGTGATAAAAAATACCAAGATTACTATATTTTTAGAGATAAATCCTATGTAGATACTCACCCAATTAATTCTATATTTGGTGGAAACGCTTGGGAATACATAGAAGATTTAGACCTTTACTATCTTCATAATTTTGATAAAACTCAAGCTGATTTAGATTGGGATAATGTAGAAGTTCGTGAAGAGATTTACAAAATTCTGAATTTCTGGCTGGAAAAAGGGGTAGAAGGATTTAGATTTGATGTTATTGATATGATTAGCAAAGATTTTGATAAATTATCAATGTCTAACGGTGCAGACCTTCATAATTACATTAAAGAGATGAATAAAAAAACTTTTGGCAACTATAAAACTCTTACTGTAGGAGAAACTTGGTCAGCTGATACTGAACATACTAAGCTATATAGTAATCCTGATGGAAGCGAGTTCTCTATGGTATTTACTTTTGAACATATAATGTTTACAAGCAATAAATGGGAAACATCAATAGATAAAGAAAAATTAAAAGAAATTTTTAAGAAAAATCAAACTGAACTTTTCAATAAAGGATGGAATAGTTTATTTTTTAATAACCATGATTTGCCTAGACTGATTTCTAGATATGGAGATGAAAATTATCGTGAAATTACTGGTAAGCAATGGGCTATGATTCTTCATTGTATGCAAGGAACTCCTTTTATTTATCAAGGTGAAGAACTTGGAATGACCAACAGAAACTGGACTCACGAGGAAATTAGAGATGTTGAAGCTATAAATTACTATAATCAAGCAATTAAAACTCATGATGAAAGCTATGTACTTGATAAAATAAATAAGATTTCAAGAGACAATGCTAGAACTCCTATGCAGTGGAATGACAAAATCTATGGGGGCTTCTCAGAAAAAGAGCCGTGGATAATTGTGAATGAAAATTATAAAGAGATTAATGTAGAAAACAGTTTGAATAATAAAAACTCTTTACTTTACACTTATAAAGAACTTATTAATCTAAGAAAAACAGAAGAAATATTTGAAAAAGGTAATTTTGAACTTTTAGATTTTGGAAAAGATTTTTTTGCTTATAAAAGGGTATATAACAATACAGAACTATACTTAATTTCAAATCTTACTCCTGATGAAAAAGATTTGAATTTGGAAATTTCTGGTGAGCTTATCATGTCAAATTATGATTCTAACAATAATTATAAGGCTTATGAAACAAGAATATATTTAAATAAAATTTAACTTTAAAAGCACTATATTAGTTTATAGTGCTTTTAATTTTAGTAATTATTAAGCATCAAAAAAACTTGAAATGTCAAGTTTTTATAAGCGACTTTGGAGGGTTGGGAAAGAGATTTTCGCAATGTCATCAACTTAGTAAAAGTTTCTAAATAAAGGTAACCCCCCCCCTAAAAGCTTCACTTCTATGAGCTTACAGCTCTACTATAGTTGCCCTTATTAAAGAAAAACAGCAACAAGGAAGGGGTTATTTTTTCAACAATTTGTCATTTCGAGGTACGAGAAATCTCAAGATACCTCCCTTGTCGGTATGACAACAGTTAAGTCATAATAGAATGAAAATTTCTTAGGCTGATGACACTAAACATAGCTCGTACTCACAGCTAGGATTACTTCACCACTCCTCAAAAACCTTGATTTTTCTATATTTATTATTTCTAAATAGTTACTTTAATTTTATATAAATTTTGATTTTAAAAAAATTTGAATTATAATATAAATGATATTGACACTCAAAATCTAGTATGCTATACTAAATTGTAATCATTACAAAAATGAGATTAATATATAGGAGATGATAGTATGGATTTTAACTTTAATTTAGACTTAGGTTTAGGAACTGAAACAAAAACTACTGAATTAAGTGTAAATGAAATTTATGAAAGTTTCATAATTGGTGGAGGTCCTGCAGCTATGACTGCAGCAGTTTATCTAATGAGAAAAGGTATTAAAGCTGCAATAGTCGCTGGTAAAATTGGTGGTCAAGTAGGAGATACTAAAGGAATCGAAAACTATATGGGATATAACTATATTGAAGGAGATGAGTTAGTTTCTAAATTTTCTAACCAAGTTAGACAATTTGAAATTGCATTTAAAGAATATGTTTTTGTTGAAAACATTCATTTAGAGGGAGATATTAAAGTTATTAAACTTTCTGATGGATTTGAATATAGAAGTAAAACTGTTATTATCGCTGCAGGAAGCAAATGGAGACAACTTAATGTTCCTGGAGAGGAAAAATTAAGAGGTAGAGGAGTTTGTTACTGTGCAATTTGTGATGGACCTTTCTTCAAAGGCCTTGATATTGCTGTTATTGGTGGAGGAAATTCTGGGGTAGAAGCTGCTCTTGACCTTTCAAAAATGGTTAAATCAATTAAAGTTGTCGAATTTTCAGACAAGCTAAATGCTGATAAAGTCTTAATTGATAAAATGTTGGCTACTCCTAATATTGAATCTATTACTTCAGCTCAAGTGGTAGAAGTTCTTGGGGATGACGGAGTTACTGGGCTTAAATACAAAGATAGGACTAGTGGTGAAGATAAAACTATTGATGTAGAGGGTATTTTTGTTGAAATTGGTTTAGTTCCTAACTCTCAATTTGTTGATGGACTTGTTGAACTAAATAAATTTAAAGAAATTGTAATTAACAAAAATTGTGAGACAACAATAGACGGAATTTATGCTTGTGGTGATATTACTGATGTTCCATTCAAACAAATCATTATTGCTTCTGGAGAAGGTGCTAAAGCAGCATTGTCTGCATGTGAATACTTAAATAAACATTAAAATATAAAAAATGAGACTTTTGGAGAAACTTATTCATATACACTAAAATGGATAGAGGAAAATAACTTTGTTATCACTGCTCCTATAAGAGAATCATAAATCATATATAGATAATCTGTAATAAAGAAAATAAATAAGAATGACTAACATAAATACAAGTTCCTATAAAATAGATAAAAAGACTCAAAATTCCAAGATAAAATTTAGGAATTTTGAGTCCTTTTTTTTCAAACAAAAAATGCTTTTAATGTCTAAGTTTATATTATCATGAAAAATATAATGAACATAGGCTTTTCTTCTACACATTCTATCTCAAATATTATTTCTTAAATCTCTAAATGTTAAATATCCTAAATTTCAATTCCAAAGTAATCTTCATTAAAAGTATATATTACAACTTACAACCAAAAGTTTTTTTGTAGTAGGGTTCTGTGGAGACTATTTGATAGAGATCTGTTTTAGTAGGTTTATAGATAATGAAATGATTAATAAAAAAATATAATTTGAAATAATATGTGAAAAAAGGTATCTTTATAGTAATGACACTAATGGAGGACAAAATGGAAAACTTAGTAGAAAATTATAACTATGACAATAGTATTTTTGAATTTAGAGAGAAAGCAAGGCTTGAATTTGTTCAAAAATTCCCTTTAGAAAATTTGAAAAATCTTAAATTGGAAGAGTATACAGGATATGGAAATAAAGAAACTTTTACTTATGGTTTAGAATTTAAAGAAATTGCAATGGGTATAAAAGGTGGCAATGCTGGTAAATTTGGTATTTACTTGAATAAAGAAGAAAAATATGTATTTGGAAAAGGTAAAAACTCCCAAATACTTGATTATAATGATGCTGCTCTTGAATTTGAGAAAGTCAAAATCTCTATTATTGATTCTTTAGAAAAAACAAAAGAAGATAAATATGAGGAAATAAATATTGAAGCTTGTCCTATATGGGACATAGTATTACTAAAAATACTGTTTATATATTATCCAGAAAAATTCTTACCTATTGGTGATTATTCAACTTTAAAACTGATTGCTATGGAATTTAAAATAAATGATGAACTTAGAGCTCTGAACTACATCTCTGAAAATGCTTATATAAATAAACAAATTAGAAAGAATCCTATTTTTAAAGATTGGAACTATGATAAACTTGGAAGTTTCTTATGGGAAAACTATTCTACAGGAAAAAATGACTTTTATATAATTGGGTCTATGTATGATAAAAACTATATGTTTGATAAAATGATGGAAAATCAATGTGTAAGTATTGGGTGGAATGATGACTTAGATTTTTCTGAAATATATGGAAAAGATAGCAAAATCATAGATTCATTTATAGATGAAAATGTGACAAATTCAAGTGCTAAAAGTGCTTTTAAAAAATTTTTAAAAATCAAAGAAGGGGATATGATTGCTGTTAAAAAAAGTGGCTCTCCCAGAGGAAGTGAAGGATATCTTTCTATAGTAGGTATTGCAAAAGTTGTGGAAAGAAATGGAAATGTCTATGAATATAAGAATGATGAATTGGTTCATAGAATTAATGTTGAGTTCATTGATGCTCCTATATTCAAAGAGTTAAATATTGGAGGATATGGCTCTACCATACACTGGTTAAATAAAAATAATAAAGCTGAACATATATACAAAATTTTTAAAACTAAAAATGAAATCATACAAAATGAAATAAAGGAAGTATTAAAAATGAAAAAATCTTTAAATAAAATCTTATATGGTCCTCCTGGAACTGGCAAAACTTTTAACATAATATATGAAGCTTTAGAAATTTTAGAAGGAAATAGATATGATGGAGAAAGTGAAAGAGATTTAGCTATAAAAAAATATGAAGAATTTGTTAATAAGGGGCAGATTGTCTTTACTACTTTTCATCAATCTTATGGATATGAAGAGTTTATTGAAGGATATAAAGCTCAATTAGATGGTTCATTTAAACTTGAAGATGGAATTTTTAAAAAGCTTTGTAAAACAGAGTATAAGCTTGCAGGGTATAATTGGAGTGGTTATGAAGTATTCAAAGAGGATAATAGGTTTTATTATATAAGAAGAAAAGAAAGTACTATAGACTTGGTCTTTGAAAAAAAAGACATACATGAGTTATTAGGTTTAGTAAAAAGTGGAAAACTAAGTATTGAAGATATAAAGAAAAGCGAATCCTTTAAAATAATACCGGAATTAAATATGGAAAAATACATAATTAATGGCTATCCAAACATTATTGCCAATATG
This sequence comes from Fusobacteriaceae bacterium, assembly GCA_017988045.1. Lineage (GTDB taxonomy): Bacteria > Fusobacteriota > Fusobacteriia > Fusobacteriales > Fusobacteriaceae > JAFGUR01. The sequence continues at coordinate 29,077 of JAGNSM010000006.1, read as the reverse complement.
ATAATTAAACTCTTGGAAGACAATAATGATAATGCATTACCCAAAGTTATTATAATTGATGAAATTAACAGAGGAAATATTTCTAAGATATTTGGAGAATTAATAACCCTTGTAGAAAAAGACAAGAGACTTGGAGAAGAGAATCAACTTGAAGTTATTCTTCCTTATTCACAAGAAAAATTTGGCATACCTAATAATGTATATATATTAGGTACGATGAATACATCAGATAGAAGTATTTCTCTTATTGATGTTGCTCTTAGAAGAAGATTTGAATTTCAAGAGATACTTCCAGACCCTAATCTTTTGGATACAGATATCGAAGGGGTAAATGTTAGAGAACTACTTAGAAAAATGAATGCGAGAATTGAGTATTTATTTGATAGAGACCATACTATTGGTCACGCTTATTTTATAAATGACACTTGTGTTGAAGACCTTATTTTTACTATACAAAATAAGATTATTCCATTACTTCAAGAATATTTCTATGAAGATTGGGAAAAGATAGCTCTTGTTTTAGGTGGAGCAGGAGAAAAAGCAGAATACTCTTCATTCTTCCTATACAAGGAGAACATGGACTTTAAATCTCTATTTAAAGGAAATAATGAAGACTATGAAGAAAATACAATTAAGTATTCATTAGTAGATAATCCTGAAGTAGATGCTTTAGTAAATATATATAAGGATTAACTATGAAGAGAATAACAGTTTATGAGGCAAACGATTATATAACAATAGGTGATGGGAAAAACTCCCTGAATCAAAAAGAAGTTGAACTTCTGCAAAAATTCATAAAAAAAGAAAAACTTAAGAGTACTTATATCTCTTGGGAAATGGGAAAATTTCGTTTTATAAATTATGTTGGATTAATCACAATTAGAGGAATTAGTATTGAAATACTTCCGAAAACAAATAAGCATAACAAAGAGGACTCTAGAAAGTCTTTAATTAATATGTTAGTTAATAGTAGATTTATAGATATTAATTATTCTGAAATTACTAATATAGATTTAAAAAATGAAAATCTTTTGGAAATTTTAGCGTATCTATTTACTATTAAGATGAAAAAAGAATTAAGTAGAGGTATGTACAAAGAGTATGTAAATCAACAAGATAACTTGACTATGATTAAAGGAAAACTAAAGATAAAAGAGCAGCTTAAAAACAAATCTAAAAAAACACTTAAAGCAGCTTGCGAGTTTGATGAATTCACAGAAGATAATTTATTAAATGGGTTATTTAAAAGTATTAGTTTAAGATTAATTAAAAATATAAGAACACTAAAAACCCTAGATAACTTAAATATTATCTTGGCAAATTTTGTAGATATTGAAGGTAGAGAACTTAATAAATATAACTTTGAAAAGGTAAAATTTCATAGAAATAACCAGAGATTTTATGAAAGTTTTATTTTAATGAAAAAACTTCTTTTTGGACAAAACTCATTAGGAGAATATGGAAAAGATGATGGATTCTGTTTGCTCTTTGAAGTTAATGACCTCTATGAAAAATACGTAGGTATACTTTGTAAATCTATTGATAATTCAACTTCTATACAAGATAAGTCAGAAAAATTGATAATAAAAGCAAGTAATTTGATTCCTGTTGTTCAACTTAAACCAGATATTTTTATACCTGAAAAAAGAATAATTATTGATACCAAATGGAAAATATTAAAAAAATCTGAAAATAGATATGGTGTCCAAGTCAGCGACCTTTATCAGATGTATGCTTATTTAACAAGGTATGCTGATGTTGATAGGGTTATTCTAATGTATCCGCTTAATGATGAGTTTTTTGAGAACGGAAAAATTATTGAAAAATATCTTTTGGAAGAGAGAAGAGAAAATAGTATTGAACTGGTAGCGATAGATATTACTAGTAAAAAAAGGACAATAGAAGGCTTGATAAATTTATTTCAAAATAATAATTGAGAGGTAAGTCATGGGATGTAGAAATGAATTATTAGTTCTAATTAATGAAATTATAGCTGAAAAAGAAACTAATGAGTTTTCATTAGGCGAAGTTGTAAAAAGAGCAAAAGAAAGAAATTTTCTTTATTCAGAATCAAATGTAAGAACACATGTATGTGCTAAAATGTGTGCTAATGCTCCTGAACATCATAAGGATAAAACTGAAGACTTAAAAAGAGTCAGTAGAGGCCTATATAAATTACTCTAGAAGTAATAATAAAGAATTAAAGAGAGAAATCTCTTTAATTTTTTCAAATATTTTCCATTTATTTTTGAAAAAATCTTTTATTTTTTGGAAAGATAAGGTGTAATAAAAATATCAGAAATAGTTAAGATTAAAACTTAATAGAAAAGGAAAGAAAAATTTAATTGGTAGTAATAATTTAAGGTGGGTTTATCTGTAGGTTCAAAGACTTTGACAGGAGGATTAAGTATTGTGAAAATAAGACATTTATTATTGTTAATAGTTATCCTGTACTTCCTGTGGTAAGGAATTTTTAATCTAATCATAGAAATTAGAAATGCGGAAATTACTAAAATATAGGAGAGATTTTTATGGAAGAAATTAAATATTTGGAAATGTTTAGAGATTTGAAAATCAATAAGAAAGAGTTATCTTTAAATCTAAAAGGAAAACTTTCTATATTAAGAATGAAAAACATAATAGAAGTCAGCAGAGAGAATATTCTTAGACTTTTAAACCTTCTTGACCTTGGAAGAGTTAGTATTGATGACCTTATGGATTGGGTAGATGCAATTTGGTACATAGAAGCCTTTAAATACAAAGAAAATGAAGCTCATTGTATTTCCAGTATTCTTAGTGAACTGGAAGAAGCTGATATAGACAGCAGTAAATTATCCTCAGAAAATATACAAAAATATCTTGTTGCACTTATTGAAAATAGAGAGTTAGCATAATTTATACATAGATAAAAAAAATAAAACAGGAGGTATCAAATGAATTACAAAGTTATTGAGAGAGACGAGATTAAATTAGTTGGAATGATGGAAAGAATTGTTATGCCAAATAATACTATTGGGCAATTATGGGGAAAATTTAATTCAAGATTCGGAGAAATTAAAAACATAGTAAATAATATGGCTTGTTATGGTGTTGCAGATAACATGGCAGAACCAAACAATTTTGACGAAACAGTTGCAACAGAAGTTTCTGACTTCGAAGATATACCAGAAGGGATGATTACAAAAGTAATCCCTGCTAGAAAATATCTTGTATTTACTCATAAAGGACTACTTGCAGATGGAAGCCTTATGAAAACATATGAAAAAATTTATTCTGAAATTCTTCCTACCTTAGAATTTAAAGTAGACAATGACTTTAATTTTGAACTTTATGATGAAAGATTTAAACATGATTCAAAGGATTCTGAGTTTGATATTTATGTACCGATAAAGTAGAGGAAATCTAAAAAAATTTATCTTACGCCCCTTTACTCATTATAGCAGAGCAGGGGGCTTAAAATAAAAAATTAAGAATCATGCGGAACTTGTAAATACAGTGAGCTCTTAAATAAAATTAGATATTCCAATCTTTCGTTCTCATTTTTTTATATTACTGACATTAGTCTATTTAAAAATTTATCTGCATCTATAGAAAAATGATTTTCTTTATAATAATTCATAAATAAATAACCTATTTTAAACATTCTTTTTTCAAGAACATTATCTAAATATAGGGTTTCAATACTTTTTATAAATTCAAAATCATTTTTTGTTGCTAGTTTTAATAAATTAGTAAATAATTTTTCTAAATTTTCTTCATCGCATACTACATTTGTTTCAATAGCTTTTTTAAAAAATTTAAAAGCTTTATCATTTTTTTCTAAATATATAGAAGTTAATCCCATTTCAAAATATAAGCATTGCCCATTTTCAATTACTGCTTGGCAACTAATATTCTCTTTTTTTAAAGTAGCCATATTCTTTTTGTAATAAATTTCAACTTTTGAATGTTCCCCTTTTAACTTATATGCATTCATCAACTTTATATTTATCAGTAGTTTTTTGTCTTCTTCTTGATATTTTAAGAGCATCCCTCTATATATTGAGATTGCACTAATATATATATCTTTTTTCTCCAACAATTTGGCTTTTTTTAGTTCTAAAATAAATAATTTTTCCTTATCTTCTGTTTCTTTTAGGAGTTTATCTAGATAGCTTATAGCTCTATCATATTCTTGTAAACTTGTAAATGAAATAATAAAATTATTGTAAATATATTCTCTTTTACCAAAAGAAAAATTTGCTAATCTTTCTTTAACTGCCTTTTCTAAAGCTAGGTTATTAACATAATCTTTATTTCTATAATTTATGCTACTTAATTTTAATACAATATTCTCTAAAATTTTAGTATCATTTATAATTAATGCTTCATCAAAAGTTCTGGCATAGTACGAAAATGCTCTCTTCAACTGATCTGCTGCAAAATAGAAATCACCTATTTTACTGTAGAGAACTACCTTACTAGAAATATCTGAAACCTTAATAAAATTCTCTATTTCATAAATTAAATCATCATTTAAAATTCCTTTATTTAGAACTTCAATATAATAAGCACGTTTTTTAGTAATTTGATCTTTTGTATCTTCTATAACATAGTCCAAGGTTATTATGTCCCCTACCCCACGTTTTTCCAATATTTCATTAAAATTTTCTACCAAAACCTGTGCTACTCTTTTGCTAAGTTTTGTTTTACCCGTCTCTATCATAGCTAAATGACTACGTGAAACTTTATCTCCTACCAGCTCTATCTGACTAATTTTATAATGTTTTCTTAATAGTTGAAGTTTTTCTCTTGGTGAATAAATCACTTCTACCAACCCCCATAAATTTAATGCACAATTTGAGTATAACATATAGTTTGTAAAAATAAAATATCTTAATTATTTTTTCTACATAAAAAAAATGACTAAAACATAAATATTGTCATCTTGAGTTTTGATAATAAATCTGAAAACCTTTATATTTAAAGTTTTTCTAGAAATATTATTTATCCAAATAACAATATTTTTTAATTTTTAGTCAATTTTTTTTATAAATTATTTTTTTGAGAATGTCTCGGGGATTCTATTTTATTCTTACCTTCATGTTTTGCTTCATAAAGATAATAATCTGCTTCTTGTATCATTTTTTCCAAGCTTTGACCCCTATAGTCTACTGCGCCTATACTTACTGTGGACTTTAGATTTGATATCTCCCACTCTATATCTTCGATTCTTTGTCTTATATTCCTCAAAATATCTATAACTTCACCCAAATAAGAGTCTGGAAATATAATTAAAAACTCTTCTCCTCCATATCTCCCTACTATATCTTTCTCCCTCAAATTCTCTTTTATCACCAATACTATTTTCTTTAGTACATCATCTCCAATACAATGTCCAAAAGTGTCATTTACTAGTTTAAAATCATCTAAATCCAAAAGAGCTATAGTAAAATTGATATCTAGAATTTTTGCCTTTTCATACTCATCATTAAGAATTTGAAATAAATATCTTCTATTATAAATCATAGTCAACATGTCATAATTAGCTAATTTCTCCAAATCCATTTCTCTTTTTTGAACTCTATTTTGCATTTTTTCTAAAGAGTTCTTAATTGCATAGAATTCTTTGTTTCTTCCCATTAAGTTTTCGTAATCTTTGATATTATTTTCGTATTTCCCTTCAGATACATTATCTAAAGTTTTAGTGACTTTTGACAAAAATTTCTCTATAATTTTAATCGTAGTCGATATTATAATTATCGAAAAAACAATTGAAATTATTCCAATGATTACAGCCAACTGTCTTAAAGGCTTAAATTCTTTCAGTATATTTTCTTTACTTACTTGAGCTAAAATATAAAAGTCCATTTGGTCAATTAATTGATAAATATAAATACTCTCTTCACTTTTCTCAACAAATTCTCCACTTACACCTACTATTTTATTAAAATACTTGTTGGTTGTTCCTAACTCTTTCTCATCTGAACTAATTATTACGTGTCCATTATGATCAATAACACATAGACTTCCTCTAACAAATCTATGAAGATTTAACCTTTTAGAAAGTTCTTTTAAGTCTATATCTAAAGCCATTACACCTATAAATTTATCTGCTTTATAAATAGGAATAGAAAAAGTTACTATACTTTTTTTTGTCACAACATCAGTATAAACCTCTGATAAAAAGAAACCTCTTTTCTCCTTTGCCCCTACATACCAAGGTCTCACACGAGGATTATAGCCACTTGGAAGAGTATGCACCAGCTCAGGATTCTTATTATTGACTATTAAATCTTGAGACACTCCATAAAATTCTCCTGTATTTTCCAATCCGTAATATACAAGCATAAATTCTTTTTTTGCAACAATAAGATTTTTGATACTTGCCCTAAAACTCTCTTCATCTTTATCATTGTACTCTGCTACAAGATATTTTAATAAACTTTCTACTTCTTTTCCAAAAGAGTCTAAGTTGCTGTTTATTAGTATAATATGATTTTTAACATGTTCTTTTTCTGTTTTTACATAAAAATTTGTTCTATAGTAGTAAGAACTTATACTTATTATACCTAAAGGAACTAATATCATTAGTATTATAAATATTAAAAATCGTTTTTTTAAGTTCATCTCAATCACTCTTTTCAAATATCGTATTTGTCTAATATACTAGATATCCTACTTATTTCCTACTTAATATTATTGATAACTTCTTCTAACTTATCTCTATTAACAGAAAAATGATTTAATTTATGCAAAAATTGTTTACCATTCCCATATCCTATTCTTAAAGCTTCTCCTACTTTTTGCCTTAACTCCTTAGAATCTTCAGCTCCAGTCAAAGAATAATAAATCATATCTTCCATGTTATAAATATTATTTTCTTCTACCTCTTTAAACTTTGCACCTTCCAATGCTTTTATTATAGCCTCAGGATTGGCATTTTCTACACCAATATCCCCATTTTTTTCGCCCTCTACTCTAGATATATAGGCATGTTTAATATTAGGCACATAGTTTTCTATAGTTTTTCTTATTTTTTCTCCTGCAAAATCAGGATCACAAAGTACTATTACTCCAGTTGTTTCTGCTGCAAATTTTATCTTTTCTAATGTAGTTTTTTTTCTTACAGCAAACCCATTTACCTCTATAACTTGAGCGTTAACAGCTCTTTTTACTGCAGAAACATCATCTCTGCCTTCTACCACAATTGTCTCTTGAATTTTCAACATAAATACCTCCATTCCTATTTTAACACATATTCAATATAAAATCTTTTAATTATTTTTCCCCTAGCTATTGTTTTTTTTATATATTTGTCATAGAATTCTATTATATAGCTTTGCTTGGAGTGATTATTATGGACTTTAAAGAACAATTCAAAACAGGAGATGTTGTTAAAATCAACATATCAAAAGATAGTAGTAATTTTTATGTTACAAAAATTCTAACTATAGATTATGAAAAGAAATTTTTTGTAGTCCATTCCATCAACAAAGATATCCCTGTTAATTCTTTTATTTCAGTAAAAAGAGAATTTAAGGATATTATTTTTATATTTAATACCAAAGTTTTAGGCTACACGCATAATGAGCACAAAAATATAATTGTATTGCATATCCCAAAAGAAATTAATAGAATTCAAAGAAGAGAATTCTATCGTTTGCCACTTAATGTTCCAATAAGCGTGAGAAACTCTGCAGATGAAATCTGTCTTGGTGAATCTCTTGATATTAGTGGATTGGGAATGTGCGTAGAGTTGGATAAAAAATTATATCCTAATGAAAATGTTAGAGTAACTATACCTTTTTCTACTGATTTTATTCTTGAAGATATTGAGGGAGTTGTAAAAAGAATTGAAAAAGGTACAAAACTTCCTTATAAATATGGTATAAATTTTGATTACATTGATGCTCCTGTCAGAGAAGAAATAGTATCATATATATTTCAAGTACAAAAAATGCTATTAAAAATATCCAATAATATGTGAGGAGGAAATTATGGACTTAAAAAATTTCAAAACAATGGATGTCAATATTTTATTAGGAATTGTTAATATGAAAATGCGTGATGAAAATTGGGATTTAGATGAATTACTAAAATACTATGATATTGAGAAAACTGAACTATTAAATGCATTAGAAAAAGGTGGTTTCAAATATTTTTCAGAAGCTAGACATTTTGCATAAATGTTAATCAAAATAAAACAGGAAAAACCATAATAGTTTTTCCTGTTTTATTTTATTCTTCCGTAAAGCTAATTTGATCAATTTTTGTACTCGAATATTTTCCATCTAAACTTGCTGTATAAATAGCTGTATATGTCCCATGAAATGATTTTGCAGTTTCTTCATCAATGTTTATTACAAATCTACCATCACCTTCGTTAACTGAATAGAACCTAAATTCCTCATTTCCATTAACAAATATAAGTTCTACCCCACCACTTCTTGTTTTTCTTACCCTATTATTTGGGTAATCCAATTGTGATAGCTTAACAAAAATATCGACTCTCTTTCCTGTTATTAATTTTTTAGGTAACTCTATCTCATCAATTCTTAATCTTGCAGCTCTAAAACTGTCAGCCCACTTACCTTTTTCTTCTGTATATTTTGGATTTCTAAAAGCTGATAATTCTGCATATCCTGTCTTTATATCCAATTTTGTAAGAATATATGACCCATTCCCTATTAAAGGATGCCCATATGTTTCTATAAACTTAATTGCTAAGTCGTAATTTATTTTAGCTTCACCTAAGCTAATTTTCCCACTCAATACATTTGGTACATATCCCATTTGAGATAATTCCAATAATTTACTTTTCAATTCTTTTATAAATTCAGGATTTTTCATATCTATCTTTTCGATGTATGAGCTATCAGATAAAGTTTTCTCTTTAACTAAAGCTTTTAATCCTTCCATTATTTCCCAAGGTAATGAAACATTCCCTATAAAATTACTGTTAATTTTTAAACTTGGTAAATTTCCAATATTATCTATTCCACCTTTTGGTAAAAATTTGTTAGACCATATTGTAAGAGTATTATCTTTATTCCATTTTGATGCCAATTTACCTTGCATTTCTGCTTCAAAATAAGGAGTTTTATTACCAAATTCATAAGTTGAAGCCTCAGCATACATGTAATCTGTAGGTTTTATTTCTCTTCCATGATGCCACATTCCAAAATTAATTTTATAACTTGTCTCTATTGCAGCTTTTAACCCTTTATTTACCTGTCTATAAAGGCTTGTGCTTCTATCAAAAATAACTGCATCTTCTGGAACTAATATATTTCCACTAACATTCACTATTTCTCCATTAGCATTTTTCTCAAAAATAGGATCTACTTTAGCTGACATTACAGATGTTCTTCTTTCTGCATTTTGACCAAAGGGACTTTCTCCAATCTCTTCATCAAATATCATTTGAATTAAATCTTTGGTATTCTTGTCAGTAAAACCATAAGAACTTAATGGATTCCAAACCGAAGAAAATTGCTCTTTATTTTGATTAAGTTGCAGTATATTCAGTATTCCATCTTTAGTATAGGCATTTTCTAAGGCTGTTTTCTTAACACCTAAATCTAAATCATAAAACATTCTTTCATAAAAACTATCGCTATTACTAACAATGTTTTCTACACTATTTACAGCATAAATTCTAACAGCCTCTGTTAGTCCTATCTGATTAATTTTTATTAATGTATTCCAATATTCTAAATCAGTCTGTATCTTCCCACCTGCTATCTTGAGAGAAAGATTATCAGCTTCTATATTTTTATAGTTCCACCAATTCTTTTCATTCCACCCAGGCTGATTTCCAGAGATTGAGCTCATATTACTTATTATACTTTTATCTCTAAACATTGATGCTGTATCTTCTTTCAAAGATTCAGTATAAATATTCCAGTTTAAATTTATAGGATTAGTTTCATAAACTATTTTTTTTGCTTTCTCTTTATTTTCTAAAATTTTTAATACTTTTAATCCCGATTCTTCCAATAGTTTCGCAAAATAGTTTCCAAATTCTTTTTTTTCTTCTGAATCATCAGATTCTATTACAAACTTAATAGTAATTGGTTTTCCTAAGAAATACCAAAAACCATTTTTCTTTGTCAATTTACCTTGGTTTTCAGATAAACTTGCTGCTTTTTCCATAGCTTTATTTATATCTTTGATAGCTGCTTCTTTATTCCCTTTATCACTAATTCCCATTCTTTTCGCCTGTACTTCGAACTTCCAAGAATTAGCTGTCCCTGAAATTGTAGGAGAAATATTAACTCCACCAAAGCCCTTTAATATTTCATCTACTACATATTTTCTGTCTAGCAAAAAATTAAGTGCATATCTTATCTCTCTTATGGCAAACGGATTAAACTCCAAATTATTATTAACTTTTAGTTGATAAGGAGCTCCATTTGGAGCTGGATTTAATAATAGACTCCAAATTTCCGAAGTCGATTGATACATCTCCAAATCTTTATCTTTAAGTTTATTTTGAGAAACATGACTCAAGAATAAATCTGATTTTCCTTCTCTCACATTTTTTAATGCAATTTCCTTATTTTCTATTCCAGTAAAAATAATCTTATCAGGAATTCCACCTTTTACTTTCAAATCTACTTCTGATTGTTTTCCTATATTATTATTTTCTTTACTACAAGCTATTATCAATACTAATGTCATAATAAAACTAAGTTTTGATATTAAAGTAAAAACCTTTTTCATTAAATAATCTCCTTTGTAACTTTAACTTTTCCAAATTATTCTGCTTCATCTTCTTGATTAGCTTTTTTCATCAGATACATATCTTTTATAAAGGCAAAAGTAGGTATCATTAATATAATCCAAATAGGACCTCCTATTGACCCTCCAAACAAAACTGCTGCTATTCCCCAAAACAAATCAAGATTTAATGTCTTTCTAAAACATCTTGCCTCTAGATACCATGCGTCAAACTGTTGCAAAATAAACAGGAATAATATAACCCATAAAACTTTATCTTGAACAGTAAAAAATGCAACTATAGCACTTATTATTATTCCAACCATTGGTCCAAGATATGGAACATAATTTGTTATATAAATTGCTACTCCTAAAAATACTGCATAAGGAACTTTTAATAAGCTCAAAATTATAAATCCTACAAACCCTATAATTAATGAATCTATTGTTTTTCCATGGAGCCATCCTAAAAATACTTCATTAAGTTTTTCTCCAAAAAAATAAATTTTAACAGTATTCTTTTCTGAAAAATACAAAGAAATTATCTCTCTTGTTAAGTTTATAAAGTACTCTTTCTTCCCAAGAAAAAATCCTGAAAGTATCGTTGCTATTAAAAAGTTAGTTATTATATTAAAAGTCTTTGCTAAGCTACCTACAGAATTAATAAGAATATTTTCTATACTATTCATGACTAGTTGACTTCCATTGGTTAGCTCTTCAGCAAAATTAACCTTTTCAAAAAACTCAATTTTAATTGCCAATCTACTAAAAGTTTCATTAAGTTTTACTACATAATCAGGTATTTCTTTGGTCAAATTTCTAATATTATTTAAGAATGTAGGAACTCCTAAAAATAAAAGTAAAGACACTATTATTAGTAAAGACGCATAAATCAATATAATACTCTTGATTCTATTAAGTTTAGAATGTTTTTCCAAATAATCTAAAACAGGATTCAAAAATACCGAAATTACCATTCCATAAACAAAAATAGCTACTGTCCCAAATATTTTTCCTAAAAATTGAGTTATAGCTCCAACATGATTTATAAGCGTATAAAATAAAATTCCAAAAGCCATATATATAAATGGTTTAAACTTCTTAAATTTATCCACAAACCCACCTCTTTCTTAAAACATTTTACTATTTTTAATAGATTACTTCAAGTCTTTTAAAAAACTAATTCCAAACATTTTAATAAATACCGAATAAATTTATTCTTGACCATTTTTATGCTTTCCTGTAAAATCAAGTGATATTTTCTAGAATAAATTTTTTACTACTTAATATCTGCTAGCCAAGACTTTTAATATGACTTTTAGGCTTAAAAATCATATTAAAAGTCTTTTTTGAGAAATTTAAAATATTTAATACACTTGGAGGTTTTTATGAATAACTTTACCCTAATAGCAATATCAATCGGTCTTGCTATGGATGCTTTTGCTGTGAGCCTTTCAGAGGGAATAGCTCTCAAACGTCAATCTATAAAATATGGTTTGATTGTAGGATTATTATTTGGAGCTTTTCAGGCCTTTATGCCACTTCTCGGTTGGTATGCTGGTTCTCTTTTTTCAGAATTTATAAGCAAATATAGTCGTATTGTATCTTTTATTCTACTTTTAGGAATTGGCTGTAAAATGCTTTACGAAGCTTATGAAAGTGATTTGTGTGAAAAAAAAGGTATTTGTAAATTAAGTGGAGATTTGATTATGCTTGGAGTTGCTACAAGTATTGATGCTTTGGCTATAGGTTTTTCTTTTTCTCTGCTACAAAATATAAATATTTTTAAATCAATTACTGTAATTGGATTAATTACTTTTATCATTTCCTTCTCAGGAGTCTGTCTAGGAAGCAAAATCGGTAAACATATCAATACTAAAGCTGAATATTTTGGTGGAGGTATTTTAATATTAATAGCTTTTAAAACTCTAATTTTCTAAAAAGCTAATAAAAAATATTGTCATTTAGAAACACTATTTATCCTATTCTAAATGGCAATATTTGATATTCTAGCTATATATCTCCTAATAATTACAAAATTTAAGTGACTGCGTATTATTTTTTACTTATCTTTGATATCTCTTCCAAAATACTATTTCCTGCATTTTTATCTTGATTTTTTATCAAATCTAAATATTCTCCAAGAACCTTTTCTTCAATGATATGAAGAGTTCTTACAAAATTATAAACTTCCTCCCAAGATTTTAATCTTATCCCTTCATATCCCTTATTCCAGTTTTTTTCTCCGTAAGGTTCAAACAATATTTTATATTTTGCATTGGAACTGCTCAAATTTTTTGAATGGTCATCTATAAAAATAGAACCCTCCATATTTATCATTGATTTATCTGCAAAAACTTCTTCTGGAAAACTAATTGTTATGACTTTTACTGTAGGTACTAATCTTTTTAACATTTTTAATTTCTGTGAGTTATTGATATTTTTTCCTACAGTACAAAAGTAAACATTATCAAACTCTGTATTAAGTTTATTTATGTATTCAACTGCTCCTTCTACCGTATGATTTCCTTTATAGATTTCGTGACTAGCAAAAAGTTCATCAATAATTTTTTCTGAAGTTCCTTGAGGAATCGCTGGACTAAAATTCCATTCCATTGCCTCTTCCCACTTACCATTGTGACTATATTTCTTATTATATAGGGTTACTATACTTTTTGCTGTATTCCACAATACTCCATCAATGTCAATAAATATCTTCATGTACACCACCCTCATTCCATATATAATAGTATACTCTAAAACTAATTATTCCCTTCTATTTTGTCAAAAATAAAGCTATAATAGTAGCAGGTGATAACTATGAAAACAATACTTATAACAGGTGCAAGTAGTGGAATAGGATGTGCTTTAGCCAAAATTTATGCAGAAAATTCTCATAATCTTGTTCTTGTTGCTAGAAGAGAAGAAAAATTAAAAGATTTAAAAGAAGAATTAGAGAAAAAACATTCAATTTCTGTAATAATAGAAGTTATGGATTTATCAAAAAAAGAAAATCTAGAAATTTTATCATTAAAATATAAAAACATTGATGTACTCATAAACAATGCTGGCCTTGGGCAATATGGTAAATTTGATTCTTATAATTTAGAAACTGACATCTCAATGATAAATTTAAATATTTTGACACCAATTATTCTAACTAAATTTTTTGCTAAAAGTATGAAAAGTGGCAGTAAAATTATAAACATTGCTTCTACCGCAGGATTTCAGCCTGTTCCACTAATGGCTATTTATAGTGCCACAAAAAGCTTTATTGTAGACTTTACTCTTGCTATCCAAAGAGAGTACAGCAACATAAATATATCTCTTTTCTGCCCTGGAGAAACCCAAACAGAGTTTCAACAAGTTGCTAAAAGACCCAAAAGTAGTGCCTTACGAGGTTATATCCCTACTGCAGAGGAAGTTGCACGATATTTTTATAACGGTGAACAATCAAATAAACCTTTTGTAATCTACGGGACTTATAATAAACTACTTATTTTTATTAGTCGATTTTTCAACAAAAGAATTCTAGCTTATTTTTTAGCAAAAACTCAAAAGAAAGTAGGGAATTAGTATGAATAAAATAGAAAAAAATGGGCATATATATCTAGAAATCAGCGATAACTTCAATCTTAATATCTTAGAAAATAAAAATTTTGATATAACAAGTGAAGAGTATTCTAATTTTATTAAAAACTCTGACTTTAAAAATCAAACTATTACATGTAATATCAAAGAAACCGAAGATAAAAAGAAAATTATTCTGAATATTTTGGGATTTTCTTTTAATGGAGTTGAATTTAATCCCGACAATAATGAGTTTGAAGAATTATATTCTTACAAATACAAAGAAGATATTTTTATAAAAGATAATATTTTAAAAGAGATACTTTATAAGCTTGATATTGAATAAAAAATTAAATAGATACTAATTTCTAAAACTCTTGCAAATAACTTATTCTTATGGTAAAATAAGCCTTGTGATAAAATATTTAGGAGGCAAACATGAAGCTTTTTTCCTTATTTACAGAAAAAATATTGTTTAGCTGTACGTCAAATAGTACAGGGCTTTGTTGTATACCCTTAAATAAAAATAATTATAATTTATCTTATATAAACACTGGCCTAAGTGTAAACTAATTTTAGTTTAGCTTAGGCTTTTTTTATTCAAATTTGAACTATCTTAAACGAGGAGGAATTATGGAATACAATGTTGAAACTCTAATTTCTGAAGAAGAAATTAAAACCAAAGTAAGCCAACTAGCTGAACAAATTAGGGAAGATTATAAAATAGGTGATGAACTTATTTTTGTTGGGCTTCTACGAGGTTCTGTAATTTTTCTAAGTGACTTGGCAAGGGAATTATCTGATTATGATGTAAAACTTGATTTTATGACTGTTTCAAGCTATGGAAATTCTATGACAAGCTCAAGAGATGTTAAAATAAAAAAAGACCTTGAAGATGACATAAAAGGTAAAAATGTCTTGATTGTAGAAGATATTATCGATACTGGATACACTCTTAAAAAAGTTTATGAAATATTATCACTTCGTGAACCAAAAACATTAGAAATCTGTACTCTCCTTGATAAACCTGAAAGAAGAGAGGTAGAAGTAGCAGTTAAATATATAGGATTTAAAATACCTGATGAATTTGTAGTAGGTTATGGTATAGACTATGCTGAAAAACATAGAAACCTTAAATTTATTGGAAAAGTCGTGCAAACTAATTAAGAATTAGAAATTAGTAGTTAGTAATTATTGAAAAAATCTTCTTAATTCTAACTAATTTAAATAAAAATTGTGGGAGGTAATAAAATGGCAAGTTACGTAATAGTAGGTACACAGTGGGGAGACGAAGGAAAAGGTAAAATAATTGATGTTTTAGCTCATAAAGCAGATTATGTTGTAAGATTTCAAGGGGGAAATAATGCTGGACATACTGTAGTTGTTAACGGAGAAAAATTCATCTTACATTTACTACCATCTGGTATGCTTCATGGAAATGGGAAATGTATCATTGGGCCGGGAGTTGTTGTTGATCCAAAAGTACTTTTAGAAGAATTAAGTGTTCTTGACAAAAAAGGAGCAAAAACAGATCACTTATTTATAAGTGATAGAGCTCATTTAATTATGCCATACCATATTAAACTTGATGAATGTAAAGAAAAAGCTATGGGTATTAACAAAATCGGAACCACAAAAAGAGGAATTGGACCTTGTTACTCTGACAAAATTACTAGAACTGGAATCAGAGTAGTAGATTTACTAGATATGGAGAAATTTGCAGAAAAATTAAAAAATAGTTTAGATGAAAAAAATCAATTATTCACAAAACTATATGATGAAACACCATTAAACTTTGATGAAATTTTAGCAGATTATAAAAAATATGCAGAACTTTTAAAACATAGAATTATTGACTCTGTTCCTGAAATTAATAAAGCCCTTGATGATGATAAATTTGTTTTATTTGAAGGAGCTCAAGCACTTATGCTTGATATAGACTACGGAACATACCCATATGTTACATCTTCATCTCCAACTGCTGGAGGAGTTACTGTAGGAGCTGGAGTAAGCCCTAAAAAAATTGATAAAATAATCGGAGTTATGAAAGCTTATACTACAAGAGTAGGAGAAGGACCTTTTGTTACTGAGTTAAACGATGACTTAGGAGAATTACTTAGAACTACTGGTGGAGAATATGGAGCTACTACTGGTAGACCAAGAAGATGTGGATGGCTTGATGCTGTTGTTGGTAAATATGCTGTAGATATAAACGGACTTACTGATGTAGTTATGACTAAAATAGATGTACTAAGTGGACATAAAACAGTAAAAATTTGTACTGCTTATGATATTAATGGAGAACTTTATTATGCTCCACCTGCTTCAATAGAAAAGTTAGCTATTGCTAAACCAGTTTACGAAGAGTTACCAGGTTGGGATGAAGATATTTCTCAAATTACTAACTATGACGAGTTACCTGAAAATTGTAAAAAATATATCAAAAGATGCGAAGAATTAATAAAAGCTCCAATATCAATGGTTTCTGTAGGACCTGATAGAGTTCAAAATATTTTTATAAATAATATCTAATACAAAAGGGCGAAAATTTTCGCCCTTTTATTATTCAAATACTACTTTTTTTATTCTTTTATTTTCATACATTTTATTATCAATAACACTAATAAACTTCTCTAAAGTTTCATAGTTTTTACTATAAGTTCCGTGTCCAAAAGTTACAGATAATTCATATTTTTTATTTGAGTATCTATTATATTTTTCAAAACTTCTGTTAATTCTTTCCAGAATCCTCTCAACATCCTTAGCTTTTTCTATATCTAATGTTATTAGGAATTCATCCCCACCATACCTTGTTATAATATCTGTTTTTCTCAGACTATTTTTTATTATATAAACAGCTTTTTTTATGGCAAAATCTCCTTCAATATGCCCAAATTCATCATTTATTGTTTTCAAATTATCTATATCTACAAATATCATGGGAACCTCTCCATGACTTTCTTCATATCTTTGATGAAAATATCCGAAAAATGATTCTCTCGTCCAAGCCCCTGTTAAATAATCTAAATGAACCATTCTTTTTTGCAAAAATATATAAACTATAACTAACGAAAACGCTGCACTACTCCATATTAATAAAATTTTATAAAATAAAACTTGAATCATCCCTCCCAATAATGGGAAAAAACCAAAAGTTAAAAATGGGAGTAGTTCTCCTTTTAATATTTTTTTTCTATGAGAAATTACCCAAAAGCAACCTAAAAACAAATATGTGTATGATATTAATACCGTTAATAAAAACAAAGGTCCTCTATGATAAATATTTTCTGAATCTATATAAAATACATTCCCATTATTCATTGAAGTTACCACTAAAAAAAAGTTTAATAGTATAGGTAAACCTGAAAAAATACTTCTATGAAAAATCTCTTTTTTACTGGGTGAAACCCAATATTTGATAAATGTAAACCATAAATAACTTAGAAAAGGCGCCATTATAAATATGGCAAAACATGAAAAATAATAAATACTTTTTAAAAAATATCCTCTTATTCCATCTATAAAACATACAAATGTTTCTAAAAACATTTCAAGTACCACCAAAAATGATAATGTCAAAAATATTCTATTTACTTTATCCGTTTTATCAAGAGTTTTATATGCAATATAAATAATTATACTTAACAGAATCCCTGCTACAATATTTATATCTACTACAAAAAATTCATTCATAATACTTCCACCCAATCTTGTAAAATTTTATAACACTTAATTATACCCTTATTTATAGCTATTTGCAATCCTCTTGTTAATATAAAATAAATTTTTTTATATTTTTATTACTTAATTTCTTTGATTATTTCTAATAAATAAAATAGGATAGCAAAGCTATCCTAAACTATTTCATCAAACATTTCTGCAATAGTATTTATATCTTTTTCTGTCAAATCATAAAAATCTACAGATTCTATAAAATCATCTACCATTTTATTGACAATTTTCTTATAAGTTTTTTCCATTTCTTCATCTTTTTTGTTAGACAAAACTATCGCTGTCAGAAATCTGTTGTACTTTTCTTTATCCAAAGAAATAAAAATCTTTTTCTCTTTAACTTTTCTTTCTCTTATAGCTTCTAACTGAAATTTTAAATCTTCAATAGACCTTCTAGACATGATAAACCTCCCTTAAAAGATATTCTTTTAAAAGTTTTACCACTAATACCAAAAAATCCTTTAATATTTATTAGAAGAAATTTCTGATAAACTTTTATTCAGTTCTATTTCTCCAAAAGAACGAGTTAACGCTACATAAAGTATGTTACATTCCTCTTTAAACCAATTAAACAAGTCTTTATGTTTTTCTCTAAATTGCTTTAATTTTTCTGGGCTATCAGATGCTGTATGAATTTTGTTTTCTATAAAATTAATCTTTTCAGATATTTTTTCTATATCTACAAAATCGTCTGCCAAAATAACTTTTTCATATTCAAGACCTTTTGAAGCATGAACAGTACTTAAAAGAACATCACACTCTTCCTTGCTCGAAAGATTTTTTTTCAGTTTTTCAAGATGTGATTTTGTTGTCTCACGGTATTTATCAACAACATTTACTGCAATTTTTATCTCTGTTTCTTCTACCCCATCTTCATCCATATGAAATTTTAGAGAATCAAAAGTACTAAACATCTTTAACCTCGGGTCTTCTACACCTCTTATATTTCCAACAAAAAGTTCATAAACTTCTTCTAATATTTTGAAACTAACATTGTTATTAAAATGAAGTTTCTTATTCATATTATTTACTCCATATTCAAATAAAGTTGCATTAGTTCTAGCAAGATAAGTAAATGGTTCTGTTCTTGATATTTTCTTGGACAAGGCTTGTTTATCATTTAAACCTTTCATTTCTAAGAATAATTCTCTTTTTGCATTTATAACAAAATTAGCCAAACCTGCTGTTTTTTCTCCCACTCTAAAAGAGTTTGTCAAAGACAATTTTGTAGAACCATCTAGTTTAGCAAAGAAATCCATAGCATTTATAGCTCCACGCCAAGCATAGATTGCTTGATTATGGTCGCCAACTATAATTCTTCTTGCTCTAGGAAATTTTTTCTCCATTATACTAAGCATGATTTCATTGGTATCTTGAGCCTCGTCAAGAAGAACTATATCATACAAACTTTCTATTTTATTACTTATTGCAAAATATTTTAGGTAATAATCATGGGTCATTTTTATTTTCCCATTTTCCATTCCTTCCCATATTTTATTAAGATTTTTAACTGCTTCTTCAATAGATGCATTCTTAATATAAGTTTTCAACTTATGAATCATATCTTCCTTATGCGTTTCACAAAATTCTGATATAGACAATACTGACGATTGCAAATATTTTTTATAGTATGAATAAAGTATACGCAAATATCCTCTTCTTTGAGGACTATCTCCCCAAGAAAATGCTTCTGCAATATCTATGTAGCTTACATTTCCAAGTACATTCATTCTTCCAAAATGTTTATAAGCCAGTCCATGAGAAGTTTTTATATCTACATGATGAAATCCATATTTTCTGACTTTTTCCTCTGCTTCTTTTTTCATAGAACTATTAAATACTATATATAAAATTTTCTTATTAGGATTTGCTCTCATTACACCTAAAAGTGTAGCTGTTTTTCCTGAACCAGCACAAGCATTTACAACAATAAGCGGATCTGTACACTTAATCACAGATTTTTGTTCCTGAGTCCAAGACATGACTACCTCCTTAAAATTAACCCCTATAGTTTATCAAAGAAATCAAAAAAATGCAAATATTACAAAGAACTTTGAATTCTACTAAAAAATCTGGTACAATAATATAAATCAAAATTTTTTAGGGGTGATTTATGAAGATTTTACTTATGTTTCTAGTTGCTATAAACTTATTTGCTAATGATTTCAGACTGAATAATTGGGGAGATTTATCTGAAGAAGTATTAAAAATAGAAAACCTTCCTAGTATAAGTTACAAAGAAAATTTCAAGAGCAAATCTTTTAATACTTTTAAAGATGACTATATATACAATTATTCTATTGATGAATATAGTTTTTTAGATAGTTTAGAAAGTTTAGGAGAATTTCGAGTAACATATAGTTTTTTAAAAAATCGTCTTTACAAAGGGACTTATACTAAAGAACTAAAAGAAAATGATAAAAGCTTTGAGAGAATGAAACAATATCTTATTTGGAAATATGGAGAAAACTACAAAACATATGGTCTTGATGATAATTTTGAGTGGAATACTGGAAATACTAAAATTATTCTTAACTTATTTTTAGGTAGAAGTTACATTGTAGAATATTATGCTGATAGCGAATATATGAAAAAGTTAATAAGTGATTCTGAAAATGGTAGAGAATTTATTAAAGAACTTGGTACTGAATTTAAAGAGTTTAATAAAATAAAAGAAAAATTATAAAAATTTAAAAAAGATACTTGACTAATTTAGTAAACAATGGTATATTTATTTTGTATTTCTGATTGACATAGTAAGCATATCTTTCCTTAATTTTAATCAAAAAAAGAGCCTTTTGGCTCTTTTTCACTTTTTTTGTAAATTATTTTAATTTTTTTCTTATTTCACTAAAAATGTATTCTCTATCTTCCCTGTTATCTCTAGGGTTTAGAGTATCCATATCAAATATTAATAAATCTGAAAGGTTATACGCCTCAAAATATGCTTCATAATGTCTATTTAAACTTTCCCAATACTCAGTAGGTACCTCAAGCTCATATGCTCTGCCTCTTTCCTTAATCTTTGCCATTGCACTACTAACAGAAGATTTTAGGTAAATCATTAATTTCGGCTTTTTAACCAATTTTAGCATTGTCTCCAAAAGTTCTTCATAGACATCATATTCCTCTTTTGTCATCTCATTGTCCATACAAAGCATTTTACTAAAAATAATATCTCCATAAATACTTCTGTCCATAAGACAACTATTGAGTTCCAAAGCTTCTAACATCATTTGAAATCGTTTATTCAAAAAAAATATTTGAAGCGGAAACGAATAACGCTTTTTATCATAATAAAACTTATCTAATAAAGGATTATCAATAACAGGTTCTTGGAACATATTTATTCCAAACTCCTTTGTTATAAGTTCTCCTAATGTACTTTTTCCTACTCCTACAACTCCATCTATACAAATTACTTGACTATTTTCTGTGTGAGTTTCTATAAACTTCTTAAAAAAAATTTCGTAATACATATTTACCTTTCTACTTTATAATTTTTTTAGTTATTTCATTGTTTAATATTAAGTTTTTTGGTATCTTTTCATAGCTTAGGAAAATACTAATTATTCCTTGAGCATAAGAGGCTATTTCATAAGGATTATAAACAAACATTATCCCTTTTTCTGTAAAATAAACATTTTCTGTAACAAATACACTATCATCAAAAGTAAAAATATCTCTATTTTTAATCTCTTTTTCAATTAATGGAAGTAAAGAATCATAGGCATCTTCATCAAAAAAATCATAAAATGAAATTAGTTTCCTAAATTTTTTATCATAAGTTCTATAATTAACTCCATAATTCCCATGGGCTCCACCACTATAAACATAAGTATATTCTTCTGCAACTGCAATACCATTTTTATTATAAGAAACCGAAGTACTCCTTGTAAAATTATCATTTGTAGTAGATAAACTAATAGGATTCATATTGAGATTCTTTAACTCTTCTAATGACAAACTATTCTTATAATTTTCAACTAATGAAAATTTTAATGCCTTAGCCCCCATTTTCCATGTTCCTTCAAACTTATTATTTGTAATTATACCTTCAAAATTTTCACCTTCGTTGTTATCACTTAAAATTAATTTGCCTTTTTCAAGGCTTCCAAATAAAGGTATAATTTCTCCAAATTTATCGTAACTATAAGTAGCATTCACATAATTCTCTAAAACATTTACATCCATAGTTACAGGTAAACTTCCTATTTTACCTTCAAAATGATAATAATTTTTTCCTGCTCCAAAAGTAAAATTTAATACTAATAAAAAAAACAATAAAACTTTTTTCATTATTCCCCCTTAAAGTCTAAATATTGTATATTTATCTATGTATAAACTTGTTAAATCTCCAATATAAACCCCTACTCTTTCTATTTTTGCACTTGAAAGAGTCCAAATTTTTTCTGTTGGTATTTGATTTATAATGAACGTAAAATTATTATTATCTTTAACAAACACTATACTGTTATATTCAGGAGATAAATATGGAAACTTCTTAAAATCATCCAAAATCCCCATTTTGCCCTCATTCTCATACAAGTAAGCTATTTTATCATTATTAAAAACAAAGTAAAATCTATCTTTTGTATCAAGCTCTATATATACTCCATAAATAGAATTTTCTTTACCTATTTGTTTCCATATATATTCTTGAGCAAAAAAATCTGTTATGTCCCCAGTTAAGTTAAGAGAAAGACCTGTATTTTCATCTAAATTTTTTATTATATAATTACCCTTTTCAATATATACTTCTTCTGCCTTGCTTTTGTTAATATACCAATCATTTTTATTATTTTCAAACTCTTCTACAAACTGTTGCCCTATAGAAAAAATAAAACTATTACAAATTATATAAACTATCAAAAAATATTTCATAAAAACCTCCATACAGAAGTTTAACATGTAAAATAGCCTTTAGCAACAAATAATTAGTTTACATCACAATAGTTTGAGGGTATAATATAGGAAAAATTTTGGAGGAAATTATGCATAAAATAGAGAATATGATAGTTTTTGGCGGAACTCATGGGAACGAGTTTACAGGAGTAGAAGTTATAAAACTACTTGAAAAAAGAAATTACTTTGGAAAAAATCTTAATTTAATCGGACATTTTGCTAACAGAAAAGCTTTTGAGCTTGGAAAAAGATTTGTTGATAAAGATTTGAATAGAAGTTTTACAAAAGAAGTTCTTGAAAAGGGTGGATTTTTGCATGAAGAAAGAGTCGCAAAGGAAATCTATGACAAATATGCTAATCCTAATAATTTAATTATAGATATTCATACAACTACATCAAATATGGGGAAAAGTATTGTTCTTACAAAAATTAATTCTTTTAATTTGAAACTTATCTCTTTTTTACAAGATTTACATTCAGATTTAAAAGTTTTTTATTGGGCAGAAAATGAAGATTTAGCTTTCCTAAACACCATTAGTCCTATAGGTTTTGCTATAGAAATGGGACCTGTAGCTAATAATCTTTTAGATTGTAAAATAATTGAGGATACTCTTGTACTTATTGAAGATATTCTTGATTTTGCTGAAAAGTATAATAAAGATATGCTTCCAACTCTAAAAAAAGAAATCACTCTTTACGAAGGTGTAGATTATCTGTATTATCCGAAAAATGAAAATGGAGAAAGATTTGGATATATTCATGATGAGTTTCAAGGAAGAGATTTTTTCCCTCTTTACAAAGGGGATAGACTTTTTAAAACACACATTGATACTAACCTTGAATATAATGGTGAAGAAGGATTGTACGCTTTATTTATAAATGAAGCTGCTTATTATACAAAAAATATTGCTTGTTGTTTAGCAAAAAAAATTACTGCTATTATTGAGGATTAATATAAAAATTTTAATCAAAAAGAGTTAGAGAAATTGATTTTCTTTAACTCTTTTTTAATTTTATTCTATTATTAAAAAAGAGCTTTGCACAGTTCGAATTTTTAATACAAAATATATCTCCTTACAGTCGAAATAAGACTATTCTAAAAATCTAAGCGTTGGACGATTTTTGTGACCAAAGGGAACTTATCCTTTAGGAAACCCCATAAAAAATGCAATATATAAATCCAATAGTATTAATACGTCCAACGTTAGGTTGGTGCGGTGAAGCTGCATAAGCTTCAGATTCATTTTTTTGTCTTTTTTAAACAGACAAACCAATCAATTATGATAGGTCTATAAAAATATTAAAAACTTCTATATCTCAATACTACCAAACTTTTCTTTCAAATAATTAATAAAGGGAACTGGATTAAGTTCTTCTCCGCAAACTGATTTTATTAAATCATTAGGGTCAAGAGTCATTCCTTTTTTATGAATTTTTTCATTTAACCATGAATTAATTGGTGCAAAATCTCCGTTTCCCAAATGGCTATTTATATCTATCTCTTTTTTTAATTCATCAATTATTTGACTGGCATAAGCATTTCCCAGTGAATATGAAGGGAAATATCCGAACATTCC
The DNA here is from genome assembly GCA_017988045.1 of Fusobacteriaceae bacterium. GTDB lineage: Bacteria > Fusobacteriota > Fusobacteriia > Fusobacteriales > Fusobacteriaceae > JAFGUR01. The sequence continues at coordinate 4,589 of JAGNSM010000006.1, read as the reverse complement.
TCCAGCCCAGTGAACATCTTGCAAAACTCCCTTTGAGTCACTAGGAACATCAATTCCAAGATATTCTTTTATTTTTGCATTCCAAACCCTTGGCAAATCTTCTACCTCCAGCTTACCTTCAAAAATCATCTTTTCAATTTCGTATCTTATCATAACATGAAGCGAATATGTCAATTCATCAGCTTCTATTCTTATTAAGCTGTTCTCAGGCTTATTTATTCCTTTATAAAAATTATCTAAAGAAATATCTTTAAACTCTGGGAAAACTTCTTGAATATTTGGATAAAGTCCTTTTAAGAAATAGTAATTTCTACCAAAAATATTCTCATAAGTTCTTGATTGAGATTCGTGAACTCCCATTGATGCTCCACCCTGTAAAAGAGTTACTATAAGAGATTCATCTTGATTTTGCTCATAAATTCCATGGCCACCTTCATGAAGTATACTAAACATAGAAGATACAAAATTATCTTTGTAATAATGAGTTGTAAATCTAACATTATTTGGCTCTATTCCCATACAAAATGGGTGTTCCGATTCTTTTATTAATCCTTTATCCAAATCAAATCCTATATATCTTGCAAGAAAATTTGAAAACGATTTTTGTCTTTCTAAAGGAACCAATCTTTCTAAGAAACTAGCATCAAATCTCTCAAATTTTTTAATTGTTTCTTTTGCAAAAGGAACTAATTCTTTTCTCAACACTTCAAAAAAACTATCAAGTTTCTCAACAGTCATTCCATATTCTCCAGCTTCCAAAAGCGTGTTATACTGATGTCCCTTATAACCTAATAATTTTATAAACTCTCTGTTGTATTCTATAAGTTCTTTCAAATACGGCGCAAACAAGTTAAAGTCATTATTTTCCTTTGCTTCTACCCACACATTTTGCGCTTTTATTTTTAATCCCTCGTATTTTGAAAGAAGCTCAACAGGTATTTTTGATACTCTTTCATAATTTCTTAATAATAGTTCCACTTGTCTCTGATCTATTTTTGAAAGTTCTTCTTTGTGCAAAGAAAGATAATCTAACATGTCCTTCGATTTGCTATTTATCATAAGATTATTGACTTCGCTCGACAGAAACTCTATTACTTTCCCAGTTTTTTCTATTCCTTTTGATGGAAAACCTTTTTCCGTTTCCATATCCCAATAAATCATATTTAAACAAAAATTATAGTTTTGAATTTTCTCATTATATGAAGCTAATTGTTCCAAATATTTTTCTAACATTTTAACCCCTTTCTCCTTTTTCAATTTTCCGTATTTTTTCTTGTAACTCTACAAGTTTACTATTCTTTTTGATTTTTTCCAAATCATTTAAGCTAAGTTGTTCGCTTATATTCTCCTCAAGGTTTGAAAAAGTAAATCCGTACAAAAGTATTGGCTTTGACAAGTCAATTTCCTCTAAAAGTTCATTAAAAATCATTAAAAAATCCAGATAATTTTTAGAATAAGTTTTTAAACTTTTTGATTTTTGTATAGTTTCTCTATTACCATATCTTATTTTTATGGTAGAAGTTTTTGCATAAAAATCTTTTTGCTTTAATCTCAAAAAAACTCCATCAAAAATCTTTTTCAGATTCTCTTTTATAAAATCTTCATCTTTTACAGGGGTATTCAACGTTGTTTCGTTCCCTATTGATTTATGTTGCCTTTCATTCTCAATAGGTCTGCTATCAATCCCTTGTGCATTCTCATAAAGCTGTATTCCCCGTACGTGCCCCAATATTCCTTGAAGCTCAAGCAGAGAGCGTTTTGAGATATCAGAAACTTTATATATCCCAAATTTATTAAGAATATTTTGAGTTTTTCCACCTATTCCGGGAATAACTCTTATACTTTTTTCTGATAAATATTCACAAAATTGCTTCTCATCTTTCATTATATAAAAACCATTTGGCTTATTAATTTCTGAAGATATTTTTGCAGAAAGTTTATTATATCCTATACCAACAGAACACGTTAATCTTACTTTATCAAATATTCTTTCTTTAAACTTCTTTGCAATATATTCTAAGTCTTTATATTTTTCATAAAGTTTTGTAATATCAACATAACCTTCATCTAGCGCAACAAATTCGACTTTATCTGACATTTTGTAAATCAGATTTTGAATTTCATATGCAACTTTTGAATATTTTTCTTTATCACATTCCAAATAAATCCCCCTTGGACAAAGTTTTCTGGCTTCCTTCACACTCATTGCAGAATGAAGTCCAAACTTCCTTGCTTCATAACTACAAGTAGTTACCACTCTTGTTCCAACAATCACTGGGCGACCTTTTAATTGAGGATTATCTCTAATTTCAACAGAGGCATAAAATGCGTCCATGTCATAATGCATTATTATTCTCTTCATTTTTTACTCCAATTTATCTCACTTCTCAAATATCTAAAATTATACTCTTTTTTTCCAAAAATAAAAAGTGTTTTCCAATTTTTAAAAGAAAAAATATTTTTTATATATGATAGCTTTCTCATATAAACTATTTAAATACTTTAAATTTTGTGTTATTATATAAAGAAGATAAAAACACGAGGTGATTTATGAGTACAGAAATAAAAGAAAAGCAAAGTATAAAAGAAATACTAAAAGAACCTAGTTTATATAACGTTATTTTACACAATGATGACTACACTACTCAAGAATTCGTAATAGAAATACTTGTTGAGATTTTCCATAAAACCTTTAGTGATGCTGAAAGTCTTATGCTCGAAGTTCACAATGCAGGAGCTGCTATTGTTGCTGCTTATTCATACGATATTGCTCTTACAAAATTAAATCATGTTACTAGACTGGCAAGATCACAAGGATTCCCACTTAAAGTAACTATAGAGGAGGCCTAAAATGAGACTGGATAAAGACGCTAGCGAAATTTTTACAAAAGCCTATGATTTGGCACTAAAAAATAAATACGAATATATAACTCCTGAATTAGTTCTCTTAACAGCTACAGAAAGTAAGAGATTTTTTGAGTTTTTGTTAAATTTAAATATTGACCCATTAAAACTAAAAAATGATTTATCTACTTATCTAAAAGATGTCAACATAAGTTATAACAGTATAGAACCAATAAATTCAGCACTTTTAGACGCCGTTTTAAATACTGTTGCTTTTCAAAAAGCTGCTGCTGGAAAAGAACTTCTGAATTTTACAGATATTTTCCTTGGAATATTTGAAGAAGATAAAACCCATGCTAGTTATTATCTTAAAAAACAAGGATTAAGAAGAATTAGTATCTTAGATTCTATTGTTAATGAAAATGTTGATAGTATTGAAAAAGAAGATTTTTATGATGAATACGACGAAGAGGAAGACGATGAATTAATCGGTTCATACATAGAAAAATTCTGTGTTGATTTGACAGAAAAAGCATTTAATAAAACTTTAGATCCTGTTATAGGTAGAGAAAAAGAGTTAAATAGAACTTTAGAAGTACTCCTTAGAAGAAGTAAGTCAAATCCTATTCACGTGGGAGAAGCTGGGGTAGGTAAAACTGCAATAGCTCAAGGACTGGCATATTTAATCGCCACTAAGAAAGTTCCTGTATCTCTTTTAGATGCGAAAATCTATTCTGTTGATATTGCTGCTCTTTTGGCAGGAACAAAATACAGAGGAGATTTTGAAGATAGAATCAAAAAACTTCTGAATGAAGTGGAAAAAGAAAAAAATGTTATACTTTATATTGATGAAATTCATAATTTGATGGGAGCAGGAGCTAACAATAGCGGTGCTATGGACGCTTCAAACTTATTAAAACCATATCTTGCTGAGCAAAATATTAAGTTTATGGGTTCTACAACTTATGATGAATATAAAAATTTTATAGAAAAAGATAAAGCTTTTGCTAGAAGATTTCAGAAAATTGAAATAATGGAGCCTACGGTAGAAGATAGTATAAAAATTCTTAAAGGATTAAAGAAAACTTATGAAGAACATCATAAAGTTTACTATGAAGATGAAGCTTTAGAAGCTGCTTGTAAACTTTCAGACAAATATATTAATGACAGACATCTTCCAGATAAAGCCATAGACCTTATTGATGAAGCAGCTGCATTTATTAGGCTTACAAAAAAATCTAAAAAAAGAATTACAATTACAGTTAAAGAAATTGAGCAAACTATTGCTAAATTAGCTCGTATTCCTGAAGAAAAAATAGAAGAAACTGAAGTTCAAAAACTATTTAAACTGGAAGAAAGTATGAAATCTGTAATTTTTGGTCAAAACTCTGCAATTGAAACAGTGGTTTCATCAATAAAAAGAGCCAGAGCTGGTTTAAATGATGATAATAAACCTATAGCTTCTCTGTTATTTGTAGGAAGAACTGGAGTAGGGAAAACTGAACTTGCTAAGCAACTTTCTAAAAATATGGATATTCCTATAATCAGATATGATATGAGTGAGTATCAAGAAAAACATAGTGTTGCCAAACTGATCGGAACAGCACCAGGATATGTAGGATACGAACAAGGTGGACTTCTTATAGATGCTGTCAGAAAAAATCCTCATGCAGTTTTGCTTCTTGATGAAATAGAAAAAGCTCACTCGGATATTTATAACATTTTGCTTCAAATCATGGATTATG
>JAGNSM010000159.1 GCA_017988045.1 Fusobacteriaceae bacterium | reverse complement strand
ATTTTCTAATTAAACTTTCAATATTTATAAACGCGTCCACTATTACATTTTTATATTCTATACTATGTGAATTTTCTATCTCACTTCTTTTATCTTCTATTACTTTCAAAATTGTTTTTGAAAATTGTTTATCTAGTTCTAAAAAATTAGTTTTAATTTTTTCATATATTAAATTTTTATTTTCATCTGTAGGATGCACTCTAATGTGAGGCATCCACTGTTGAATGATTTTTAACACTTCAATATCTAAACTATTGTAATACATTTTAACAATATAAATTCCTGTTTCAAAATCCATTTCAATTATTTCATATTGACCAAAGTCGAACATTCTTTCTCTCTGAAAGAAACCACTACTTATTCTATCAAATTCTAATAGAATGTATTTTTCTTTACTAAAAGGTCCAAATGCATTTCCTTTTTGTTCTATTTTAAAAGTTTTATTTGTAATATATGTATCCGCTTTTATATTACCTATACTACTGAAAGCTAATGTTCTTTGTTCTCCTACATTTTTTTTATTTTTTTCATCATATGTAATATAACAATAATATGTAAATCCATTTGTAAATATAGTATTTGGTTGAACAAATTTATTTTCTATTTCACTACTACCTGGCTTTGAATATTCAATATCTAAAATACAATTATCATTCATTGCGATATTGAACATTATAATTTTTTGTGTAATATTTGAAAGTTTATTTGTTTCAATCATTAATGCATTTTCCGAAGAATCAATAGTCTCTTCAATTCGTAAAAAATCATCTTTAATAATATTATTTACTATACTGTCTTGAAATAATTTATAAAAAACTTTATATGGTATATATTTTGGTAATAGCGTATTAAATCTATATCTTTCTAAAGTTTTATCGAAAATAATTTCATCAATTAACGGTTTTAAAGTATTTTCAATAGTTTTGGGATTTACACCAAGGATATTAGCTAACTTTGCTTTTGTACAATATTCACTCTTTTCATATAAATAAGTATATATAGTTTTAATTCTTTCATTCATTATTAAGCCTTATTCTTAAATAGTTTATAGTTTTATTTTAACATAATATATTAAAAAAGTATATAGTATAAAGAAAATATATTTATACTTTTTCTTATATATAGAAAATTAATATATATATTTTCCATATAAGAGAAAATATACTTGACATAATTCTCACATTGCTATATAATTCTAGTGCCTACATTTATTGTAGAGCTTAAATGCAAGGATATATTTTGAATAAATATGCAGAAGGGTACTTTGTTCTAATAAAGAACAAAAAATTAGATCAGCCTTACCATTGGGTATTAAAGGCTCCAAATCATGAGGTGATTTTAAAATCAGAAAATTATGCAAGTAAGCATGGTGCATTAAACGGTATAGAATCAACACAAAAACACTGTCCTTTTGATGAAAATTATCAAAGATTAGAAGCTAGTGATGGTAATCATTATTTTAATCTTAGAGCAAAAAATCATGAGATTATAGGAACAAGTGAGACTTACACAACAAAAGCTATGAGAGATCATGGAATTGAAGCTGTTAAGAATTATGGTATTACACCTTATATAAAAGATGAAACGGGTTCAGATAATGGAGATGTTGGTCTCGGTGCAACTTTGGTATTAGGTAGTGAATCACATGTAGAAGAAAAACCTGTGGTAACAAAAAAACCAGAGAAAAGTGATTTAGCAGGAAGATATGCATAAAAATCAACAATTAACTAAAGTGCAAATTTTAGCCGAAGAGTACTTGAAGGAAATTGGATTTTTAAACATACCAAGTGAAAATAAAGTATTGACTATGACAAAAGAATACATGGTCAATACAAAACCTACATGCATTATAATCAAAATTTTGGAGACTTTTCCCCTAGAATATCCAAAATTTTATATAAAAGATAGTTCATTGTTTCTTGTTTACCCACATATAGAGCAAAAAAATGAGAAAATAGATGCTAATGCTATTTGTTTGTTTGAAGAAAAAGATAAATTTTATTATGAAAATATAGAATTTTTATTGTTCGATAATATTAAAAAACTTGAACAATTTATAAATGATATTAATAATGGTAAATTGGATTCTAAAGAAATATTTGATGAATTTGATAGTTATTGGGATTATTCAAGATTAGTTTTGAACTATAATAAAAAGTTTATCAAAAGTCATGAAAGTGATTTTAAACTTTTTGATTTATACATCTCAAAATCTACTCAAAATCTTATGATAATTGATAATCCAAATGATGCAGAAAGATTTTTTAATGCCTCTAGAATAGCTTATGATAAAAAGAAAATTCTTTATATAAATTTTAAAAATAGTTTTCCATCAAAGATACCTGCTAACTATAAAGAATTCTTAGATGTAATAAAAGATACTTTGTATTTTGATGAATTTAAGAAATTAAAATCTGATAAAAATTTATTCAATGGAATTTTATTTTCTTTCATTTTACCAAATGGTGATGAGCATTTTTCATTTTTATTTATGAAAATTGCTAAACATACAATGGGTAAAAAAATAAAAATCTTAAATCCTATCGTAGACTTTTTAATGCCAATAAGATTAAATAGAAAGCTTGAAGGTGGTGTTGCAAAAGATATAAGTATGAAAAGAATTTTCTCCAGAGGTGGTAGTGAAATGAACGTATCTGTTAATCAAAAAGATAAAAAAATTGCAATTATTGGGTGTGGTTCAATTGGGGCATCTTTAGCTTATAAACTTTTAAAAGTTGGATGTACTAATTTAGTGCTAATTGATCTAGATAGGCTTAGCGTTGATAATATTTCAAGACATCTTTTAGGTATGGAATATGTAAATATAAATAAAGCATTAGCTTTAGAAAATTTTTTAAAAAAACAGTTTATAGGTGTAAATATTAATGCCATTCCAAATAATGCAGTAAATTGTTATGAAGAGTTAAAATCTTGTGATTTGATTATAAGTGCAGTAGGTAGTGATGCTACAACTGTTGAAATAAAAATGATAAAAGATGCAATTATAGGAGAATTACCGAGTGTAATTTCATGTTGGGTAGAAGCAAATGCAATTGCTGGACATGGAATTTTATTTGAAAAAGATTCTATAGACTTGAAATCTGATATTACTGACATTGTGGATGAAATTTTTGAACAACTTATTATCTTAGAAGATAAATATGGAAAAAGTTTAAAAAAAGATGATGTTGGATGTAATTCAAGTTATATGCCTTATTCTTTTTTAAATTCTGAAATGCATGTTAATCATTTTGCAAATATAATTGTTCAATATATTTTAGACTTAAAAATAAAACCTATAATTTCTTCAATAGGAAATATAGCTGAAGTAAAAGAGCATTTGAAAGAAAATTATAAAAATCTCGAATCATTTACGCTTTGTACAAACGAGTTATTTTGAAAACAATAAAATTCACTTCAAAATCTTTAATAATTAATATAGATAGAAAATTAGTAAATGAACTTTTATCTTATAGGCAAAAAAAAGATAGAGATAGTGAGACGGGAGGAGTTCTTATGGGAGAACTCTATCCTAACTCAAATAGGATTCAAATAACGCATATTTTAGTATGTAAGCATACTACTAATAGCAGATATGAATTGGAATTAAATGTAGCATGTTTACAAAAACAGATGAATAAAATTTGGGAAGATAGTAATGGAACAATCACTTATTTAGGAGATTGGCATACACATCCTGAATTTAATCCGAAACCATCATATGTAGATTATACAACTTTTATAAAGAATTATTATACAAGTAAATTTGAGCAAAATCTTTTACTTTATATAATTTTAGGGCAAGAAGAGAAAATATGGTTTAAGTCATTCAATGGCTTTCAATTTAGAAAAATAAATTTCTAATTAAAAATATTATAAGAAAGGAAAAATAATGGCAGGAGCATACGCACACTTAACAGTTGTAAATAAAGCATTTACGGAAGATGAATTAGAAGAATTAGGTCTTAGTAATAATGCACTTATTGCATTAGCAGATTACTCAAGTTTTATTGAATTAGGTTCAGTTAGTCCAGATTATCCATATCTAGCAATTATGGAAAAACATAAAAAATGGGCAGATTTAATGCACGTAGAAATGAAAACAAAATCTTTCATTTTAAAAGGTATTGAAGAAGTTAATGCAATCAAAGACGAAGAAGATAAAGGAAGAGCTTTTGCATGGCTTTGTGGACTTGCAGGACATATAATTACAGATGTAGTTATTCATCCTGTAGTTGAATTAAAAGTTGGTACATATGAAGGTCATGAAGCAGCTCATAGAAATTGTGAAATGCATCAAGATGTATATATTTATAAAAAAATTACAGGTTATGGAGAGATTTCTGAAACTGAACAGTTATCTTTATTTGGAAAAGAGTGTAGTAATAATGGTGATACGGATGAATTAAATAAAACTATTTCTTTAGTATGGGGAAAAATGTTAGAGGTATTAAGTAAAGAAGAATATTTAGTTAATAAACCTGAGTTCGATACATGGCATAGTAGATTTCATTCATTAGTTTCAACAATTGAAGAAACTCAGAATTTTCCTA
>JAGNSM010000158.1 GCA_017988045.1 Fusobacteriaceae bacterium | reverse complement strand
ATTAGCAAATGTTTTGATAAATAATCTGAACGATTATGATGAGTATATAGAATGGATAAATACAAGAAGAGATATCACTCCTTGGGGAGAAGATATCTTAATATTCTACAAAGTGCTTTATAATGCCATAGAATTATTAAAAATAGGGAAAGACTATATTATAGCTGAAAATGAAGTAGAAGAAATATTCGAGGCTTATTCATCTACATATTATAAAATTGATAGACATTATAGAAAATTCTATGAAAACTATGATTTGGTAAAAACAAAATCCAATGATTCTATAGATAAAATAAAAGATATAGTTGAAAAACTTTATCAAAATAAACTTCTAGCTCTATTAGATAATAAATGGTCAAAATCTCTTATGGGAATAAAAGACAATTATAAATTAGTAAATTACATAAACCAATATGATTTTTATAAAAATTATATAGCGACTTCAAAGGAAAGAGTATTTGTAATTATTTCTGATGCACTTAGATATGAAGTGGCAGAGGAGTTAAGAGAAAAACTTTTAACTCTAATATCTAATAACACAGTAGAGATGGAAACTATGTTAGGAAATGTTCCTTCTTATACAAGACTTGGGATGGCTTCATTATTACCTCATAATAATAAGCTTGAATTTAAAAATGACAGTATTTTTATTGATGGGAAAGATGTTAAGGATACAAGTTCAAGACAAGTTATTCTTGAGAGGGAAAATCCAAATAGTATTGCTGTTACTTATAATAAATTTGTAAAAGATATGTCAAGAACAGAAGCTAGAGAACTTATAAAAGGGAAAGAAATTATCTATATTTATCACGATAAAATAGATGACACTGGAGAACATAGAAATGAGATAGAAGTATTCAAAGCTTGTTCAGAAACAATCCAAGAATTAATAGAGGGTATTAAATTTTTGGTAAATGGCTTTAGTGCTTCAAATATTATAATTACAGCAGATCATGGATTTATTTATCAAAGAGACTTAGTTGAAAATTATGATAAACTAGACTTAGGTGATGTAAATTATAATGGTTCTGCAAATAAAAGATATGTTTATACTGATAAAGAAATCAAAAAAGATGGAACTATATCCTTTGATATGTCATATATTTTTAAAGACCAAAAGCTTAATGCTCTAATTCCAAAAGAAAATCTAAGGTTTAAAGCAGCAGGTGGAGGAATTAATTATGTACATGGAGGAGCTTCTTTACAAGAAGTAGTTATACCTGTTATTAAATATAAAAATATAAGAAATAAATCAGTTGAAATTTCTAAAGTAGATTTACATTTATTATCTGTTTCAAGAAAAATTAAAAACAATACATCAACTTTTAAGTTTGTCCAATCTGAACCGGTAAATGAAGAGAATAAAGTTTTACCAAGAAATATAAGAGTAGGTATTTATGATAGCGAAATATTAATAAGTAATGAGAAGCAACTTTATATTTCAAGTACAGAAGAAAATACTATTTATGATATAATGCTTACTTTAAAAGCAGGGACTTATTCTTCTACTAAGGACTACAGACTAAAAGTTATAGATAAAGATAGTTCAGAAACATTATTGGATGAAAAATATATTATAGATATAGGAATTGCTAACGAATTTTTTTAATAGAGGTGTAATATGGAAGTAAATCAATTAGCAAATAGAGCCTTTGAAGGAAAGGTAGTAAGAAAAGATCTTGTTGCCAAAATCAAAGGCGGAGCAAATGTTCCTGTTTATGTTCTGGAATATCTTTTAGGCATGTATTGTTCAAGCGATAATGATGACCTAATAAATGAAGGAATTACTAAGGTAAAGAACATACTTGCAGAAAACTATGTAAGACCAGATGAAGCAGAAAAAATAAAATCAAAAATTAGAGAAAAAGGGTCTTACACTGTTATAGATAAAGTAACAGTTAAGCTTAATGAGAAATTTGATAGATATGAAGCGATTTTATCTAACCTAGGAGTATCAAATGTAATAGTTACTTCAAATTATGTTAAAGAATATGAAAAACTTTTAGCAGGTGGGATTTGGTGTATTTTAAATATGTCTTATGAATATGATGAGACAGATAAAAATAATTCACCATTTATTATAGATAAGCTAAAGCCTATACAAATAGCTAATCTTGATATGAATGAAATTAAGGATGGAAGAGAGTTTTTTAATAAAAAGCAATGGATAGAATTTTTAATTCGTTCTACAGGGATGGAACCCAACGAACTAGATGATAATGCTAAATGGCACTTGTTAGCTCGTTTAGTTCCTTTAGTAGAGAACAACTACAATATGTGTGAACTTGGTCCAAGAGGAACCGGGAAATCATATATTTATAAAGAGATAAGTCCAAACTCTATACTTATTTCAGGAGGACAAACGACAGTTGCCAATCTTTTCTACAATATGGCTCGTAGACAAGTTGGTTTAGTTGGTTATTGGGATGTTGTAGCCTTTGATGAAGTTGCAGGTATAAAGTTTAAAGATAAAGATGGAATACAAATAATGAAAGATTATATGGCAAGTGGTTCTTTTGCTAGAGGAAAAGAAGATAAAAATGCCAATGCCTCTATGGTATTTGTAGGAAACATAAACCAAAGTATTGACGTTCTTGAAAGAACTTCACATTTGTTGGTAGATTTTCCACCAGAAATGAACTATGATTCTGCTTTCTTTGATAGAATGCACGCTTATGTTCCTGGATGGGAAATTCCAAAAATGAGACCTGAGTTTTTTACAAAAGAGTTTGGCTTTATAGTAGATTATATGGCTGAAATTTTTAGAGAATTAAGAAAAGTATCCTATGGAGATGCTCTTGATAAATATTTTAGATTAGGTAGAGACCTTAATCAGAGAGATGTTATAGCAGTAAGAAAAACTGTATCAGGATTTATAAAATTATTATATCCTACAGGTAAATTTGAAAAAGAAGAAGTAAGAGAAGTTTTGGAAAAAGCCTTGGCTTATAGAAGAAGAGTAAAAGAACAGCTAAAAAAAATAGGTGGTATGGAGTTTTATGATACTCACTTCTCATATATAGATATAGATTCTAATGAAGAAATCTATGTAAATTTAAAAGAACAAGGTGGAGGGAAATTAATTCCTGAAGGACAATTAAAGTCAGGAAGTTTATTTGCAATTTCACAAAATGCAAAGGGTACTTATGGATTGTTTAAGTTTGATTCAGAACTTACAGGGGGAACGGGTAAATTAAAAATATCTGATAAAAAGATAAAAGCCTCCCTAGATAAAGCTTTAAACTATTTGACAATTAATTCAAGAAGAATAAGTGGAGCTATATCTGTAAAGGAAAAAGATTTTTATATAACAGTTCAAGATATACAAAATATTGGACTAAGTGAAGAGCTTACTTTAGGAAGTTTTATTTCAATGTGCTCTGCATCTCTGAATAGACAAACAATATCACAATTAGCAGTTTTAGGTGAAATGGAAATGTCAGGAACAATTTACAAAGTAGATGACCTTGCTAATGTTCTTCAAGTTTGTGTAGATACAGGTGCAAAAAAGGCACTGATTCCTATGGCAAATTTAGTAGATTTAGCTCAGGTTCCACCACAATTAATGTCTTCTATACAACCAATTTTTTACAATGACCCCATAGAAGCAGTTTTGAAATCATTAGGAATTAATTAGTTGGAGATGAAATTATGATATATAGAGCAATAACAGATGAAAATTTTTATTATTTAGATATAAAGAAAGTAGCAAGAGTTTTTAATAAGTTTGATTCTTATGAAGAGCTAAAAAAGAATATAATAGAAAATCAAATTTTAGAGTATTCATCAGAAAGAAATTTTCAAATAAAAATGAAGGTAATAAATAGAAGACTTAAAGTATTAAATGATTTTTTATTAAATACCCTTGCCAGTGAAACTTCAGAAGTAGGTAAAGTGGTTAATCTTTTAAGTATAATTCTAAACGAAAAAATAGTTTTTGATTTTATGCATGAAGTGTTTTTACCAAAATATAAAAATGCAGATTATTTTATATCAAATTCTATTTTTTCTAGCTTTATGAATGAAAAAACAGAACAAGAACCTGAAGTTGCAAAGTGGAGTGAAGCTTCTAAGAAAAAAATTATTTCAAAGCTTAAAGCATATTTTATAGATTCAGGTTATCTTATTAAAGACGGAAATGATTATAGATTGGTAAAACCAATAGTTCCAGGAGATATTTTAGAGAATATAAAAGATAACTATAAACCAGTAGTATTGGAAGCATTACTTCAAATTTAAGGAGAAATTTTATGAAGTTAAAAGAAAGGTTGAATAACCTTATAAAATATATTAAGACAGATAAGTTTTTAAATAATAAAGGTTTAGCAAATGAAGTTCCTTTTTATATTTTTGATTATGACCCTAGCGAAGAAATATATGTTAGGGATTTTATCAAAGATACCTTTACTAAAAAATTTACAGATTCAAAAGATATAAATTTAAAAGTTGTAGATCTTTTTGAATTAATAATGGAAGCAATGAAGGTAGAAGATATTGAAGAAGGTGTCTTTGATAAAGAAGAGAGAAAAGGCTCAGTAAAAAATCTAGAGTTTTTAAAATCTTCTATTGAAGATTATACAC
>JAGNSM010000063.1 GCA_017988045.1 Fusobacteriaceae bacterium | reverse complement strand
AAAATTTAAATAGGTTTCTACAAAATAATGTTGTTTCATATGTCTTTTGATAACTATAATTTAATATATAGCTTATTTATAGAAAGGAGATTTACCATGATAAAAAAATTCTTAGTATTTCTAATGTTTAGTTTTATAATCTTTGCTGATTCTTTTAAAGTGCTAACTCCAAATGAATCAAGAACCTATACTGGTAAAGGTGTATTTACTTTTGCCATTGGAGATAGTTACAAGGGCGATTGGCTAAATGGTAAAAGAAATGGATTTGGAGTTTATGTTTGGAGTAATGGTAACAAATATATTGGAAATTGGGCAAATGACAAACTAAGTGGAAAAGGTACATATATTTGGAATACTGGGAACATCTATCAAGGAAATTTTTCAGATGATAAAAAAAATGGCTTTGGTTCACTTCTTTGGAGTAATGGAGATTATTATGAAGGTAATTTCTTAAATGACAATCGAACAGGGAAGGGAACATATATTTGGAGTACTGGTGACATTTATATTGGAGATTTTCTAAATAATATTAAACATGGAAAAGGAATCTTAAAGTGGGTAAATGGAGACTTATATGAAGGTGACTGGTTAAATGGAATGAGAACTGGACAAGGTACTTTGCATTGGAACAATGGTGATATTTATATTGGTAGTTTTAAAGATGATAAACTTCATGGACAAGGTAAATTCATTGGAATTTATGGTGAACTTTGGGAAGGAACTTGGGAAAATGATGATTTTATGGACTAGTTTTTAGAAATCACTAAAATTTGTATTAATGCTGTATTAGTTATAAAAAGAGATTTCTCTCCATGTTTCGAAATTACAACTTGATATTTTTAATAGATTTTGTCATGCCGAATACTATGAGATATCTTAAAAAATAATTTGTAATAAAAATAAGAGAATTCTATTGAATTCTCTTATTTTTTAAGCCATTCAGTTATTAATTCTCCTTCAAGATGGTCTAGCTTAGAAAGATATTTTATATCCCATTTTTTGTCGTAGCTAATTAGTGAAAGGCTCGTATTAAAAATTCCTCCACTTTCAGAAAATTCTTTCAAATTTTGATTTTTTATAATTTTTACAAATACTTTAAGAGTAACCCCATGACTTACCACTAAAACATTTTTCCCCTTATATTTTTCCTTTATTTCATCTAAAAACAATCTTATTCTAGATTCCAAACTTTCAAAACTTTCTGCTTCATGTGGTCTATGGTCATATTTATCTGAACTATTAAAAAAATTATGAAAATTTTCAGCAGATTCTTCTTTTATAAGCTCTACATCCATTCCTTCCCATTTTCCAAAAGCCATTTCCATAAGTCTGCTATCTGTTATTATTTGAAAATCCTCTTTTATCAGCTTTGCAGTGTTATATGCTCTTTCTTGTGGGCTTGAATATACAAAGTCAAAATCTATATTTTCTTTTTCAAGATATTTTCCTAAAGCTTTAGCTTGTTCTATTCCTATGTCAGTCAAATCTGAATTTAATTGTCCTTGAAATTTCTTAAGTCTATTCCACTCAGTTTCTCCATGTCTTACTAAATATAAATTCATTACACTCCTCCTTAAAAATATATTATACTAAAAATTTTCATTTTTGAAAAGTTAGTTCCAACTTTCTTTGTTTTTTGTCAAAAATTGTGATATTATTTTTTTGAGGTGAGATTTTGAAAAAGAATAGTTTAATAATTTTAATAGTTTTATGTTTTAATTTAAATGCTCAAATTACTAAATGGGATAAGCCTTTATACTATACTAATCCTGATTACGAGAATACACTTCAAATGGTATATCTTGGTGCTGAAGGATTTGTAATGCGTTTGGGAGAAAATGCTCTAATGACTGCTCCTTTTTTTTCCAATTTCAGTATTATGGAATTAGCTCGACCTGTTTCACCAAAAAAAGATATTATAGATAGAATTTACCCCAACATTCCCGATGGTCTTGTAAAAGCTATCTTAGTCGGTCATTCACATTATGACCACTTAATCGATGTCCCATATATTTGGAATACATATCAGCCTAATACTCCAATCTATGGAAGTGAAACTACCAAGAATCTTTTGCTCTCCGTTAAAGATGATAAAATCCCAGAAGAATATATTCATGTTCTTGATGATGAAGTTGATATTTATCAATATCAGCTAGGAAAAATTATTGATATAGTCCCTAATATAATTTCGATTATGCCAATTGAAAGTTCCCATAGTTCTCATTTGTTTGGATACAAACTCTTTAAAGGTAAGTTAACAGAACCTTTAAAATCTCCTCCTAAATATGCGAAAGATTGGGTAGAAGGAGATACCTTCGCTTATCTTATCAAATTCAAAAATGGAGAAAAAGATTATACAATCTATTTTCAAGATGCAGCTAGCAGTCCACCAGCAGGGCTTTTTAATAACTTTGAAAACACTCCTGTAGATTTGGCTATTCTTTGTGTAGGAGGTTTTTCTGAAGCAGAAAACTATCCTGAATATATTCTTGATGCTTTAAAGCCTAAAAAAATAATTTTAGGACATTGGGAAGATTTTATGGCTTCACAGTTTTCTACCTTAGATGAAATTAATGATTCAAAAAAGCTTACCGCTTCTGCTGTTGAGCAATTCATAAAAAGAATTGATAATTATAATAAAAAAAATGGGACTAACATTGAGTACATAGTCCCTATGCTTTGGAAAAATTATAATTTCAAATTAAATGACAATTCTAAAATTCAATAATAAAAGAGATAGTGAAATTCATTTTCACTATCTCTTTTATTTATAATTCTCCAATTTTTTTACCTTCTTGTTCATGCAACAATTTTGACTTTGCCGTAACAACCATTTGAGATGTATATATTCCACGATGACCTGAAAACATATAACTAAGAATAGATACTATGAAAAAATATATCATTCCTTCACTTCCAAACAGCTCAACTCCTAATATAAAACAAGCAATAGGTGTGTTAGAAGCTCCTGCAAATACTCCTATTAATCCCAGTCCTGCTAAAAATGCCATTGGTAAATTTAATATTCCAGATAAAGAATCTCCTAAAGTAGCTCCTACATAAAATAATGGAGTCACCTCTCCCCCTTGAAATCCACTTCCTAAGGATAGAGAGGTAAATAAAATCTTTCCTACAAAAGTTAAAGGATTTACTCCAACTGTAAAAGCATCTTTTATAGTTTTTACTCCTATTCCGTTAAATATTGAAGTTCCAACAATACCAGTTAAAATAATAACAATAATTCCCCCAACAAAAGGTCTTAACAATGGATTTTTTATATATTTTGAAAATACTCTTTTGAAAAAATGTATAGCCTCACTAAATATAGCAGCAACTATCCCAAATATTGCCGAAGCTATCACTACTTTAATCAAAACAATAATTGTAACAGCAGGAACAGTTCCTATTATATATTTTGTATGGTGAACTAAAAATGTCTGTGCTACAATATCCCCAATAAAACTTGCCATAAAACATGGAATTAATGCCTCATATCTTATTGCACCTATTGCCGAAACTTCCATTCCAAATATTGCTCCTGCAAGAGGTGTTCCAAATACTGACCCAAATCCTCCACTTATACCACTCATAAGAATTATTTTTCTGTCTCTGTCATTTAATTTGAACATTTTTGCAATTGCACTTGCAAAACTTCCTCCCATTTGAACCGCTGTTCCTTCTCTTCCTACTGAAGCTCCAAAAAGATGGGAAATAAGTGTACCTACAAGAACTAATCCACCCATTCTTAAAGGAACATCTTCTTTTTTATTCTGAATCTCTTCCAATATCAGATTATTTCCTCTAGAAGAATTTTTTCCAAATTTTATATACAAATAGCTTGTCAACACTCCTGCTATTGGCAGAAAATATATGATTCCTTTATGATTTTCTCTAACATCTGTAACCCAATCTAATCCATGAAGAAATATTGCAGAAGCTATTCCACATAAACCTCCTACTACTCCACCATAAAATGACCATTTCAAAAAAGATTTTGTTGTGCTTAAATGTTTACTTTGTAAAATATTCAACTTTTCCTCCTAAACTTATATAATTTCAATAAAAAAGCCCCTATAGACAGACTAATCTCTATCTATAGAAGCCATCAACATACAATGTGGTTTTAGATTTTAATCTACGGAAGTGCCTCATTTCCAAATTAATCCTATCATTTTTAGAATATCTATGTCAAGTTATAATTCTATGCTTGTTCTGCTATTTATAAATTTCCCTTCAAACTCGTTTCTACCTTGAACTATATATTTATCTCCAATTTCATTTTTAAGAACTGCAATATTTCCGTCAAGATTTCTGTCTATTATTAAGCAAAGTTCTGTATTATCAAAGTCTTTCATCATAAAAGAATCTCCGTTACTATCTCCTGCAACAAAGCTTGGCCCTTTTCCAAATTTAGGAACTAAAAACTGAGAAATCAATTTACTTTTTCCTTCATTTTGAGTAGGAGGATAATTATCTTCGTACTCTCCATAATAAATTCCGCTATTGTCTTTTTTACTTCTCATACCATAAACTTCATCTTCTGCAAATCCCAAAACTCTGCAAGCATATGATTTTACTAATTCTTCGTGACTAGCAGAAACTATAAACACTCTTCTACCTTGCTTTCTTAACTCAGCTATTAGTTCTTCTATTTCTGGTATAGCTCTAAGCCCTCTTCTAAATACAGCTTCTACCTCATCTTTTGAATCTTGCAATTTTTCTATATTTAGCTCTTCATTAAATGCACTTTCCACCGCAAGTTTTCCTACATTTTTAAAGTCTTCCGCTGTAAATCCGCTAAACAAGTATGTTCCCCAAACTGTTCTAATAATATCGTCATATACAACTCCAATATATTTATAAAGGTATCTAAGTTCAGCAGAAAAATCTACATATTCTTTTGTAGCTTTTATAAGTTCAAGGTCTCTCTCTTCATTTTCTATATAATTATCATACAAGAAATCATAAGATTTTGTTAAATTCTCTATTAACTTATCAATTTTTTCTTCTCCTGCCACATCTTTTTTAAGATTTGTAGCAAAAGTTTCTTTATCCATTTTAAAAACAAGATTATCTATCATATAGTTATAAGTAACCTCTTGAATATCATGGATTACGCAAGTATTATCAAAATCAAATACGCAGTATGTATCTTTTCCATCTGTATTTAAAAACTCGTTTAATCTTTTATAAACCTTATCTTCCCACCCAAATTTATTTAACATGTTTTACCCCTTTATTTTAAATGATTATTTGTATATTACCCTCTGATATTGTATATTAATTTAGGGAAAATTAAAAATTAATTCTATATATAGAAATGATTTTAGGTTGTTGAGATAATTATTTGTAGGAACGAATTCCTGTATTCGCCCTGTTGATTTGAGTATTTAATTAATGTAATATCTGGGGTGATGTGGGGATTATTGTTAATCGATGGTAGATTAATACTGTGGTCATCATTATAGAAAACGGGTTGATATAGGAATCAACCCCTACAAAAAATATTTATCTTCTTCCCATTTTAACGGATTGTTTTTTATGTATTCGGCCACTTTTAAATGAATTTCTTCTGTGCGAATTATATTTTCGTAATAATTCCGTTGCCAGACTCTTTTATTAAAATTTGGTAATTTATTTTGTTTAACTAATTTTATATATTCATTTGTGGTCATTGTTTTAAACCATTGAATTATTGTAGGTAGGGGCGAACCTATGTGTTCGCCCTGTTGATTCAAAATTTCAATTATAAAATGAATATGATTTGGCATTATTACATATTCATCACATTTTATATTCTTGAATTTATTGGACAATTCCAACAGCCATTTTTCAATCATTTCTCCCGCATTATTTGGTTTAAAAACTGGGCAGACACACGGGTCTGCCCCTACATTATCATTCAATATTTCCCCAAATAATTTCTCTCTGTTCTCTGTACAAATCGTTATAAAATACAATCCCTCTTGGGAATAATCATAATTTTTTAATCTAATGGATTTTCTGTGATGAATGTTTGGGTTATAATTCATGGTTTACCTTGTTTATTTTAAGTATTAAATATTCCTTTTCTGCTATTGTCATCCTCATCTCCCTTTTAACCAATACTCCAATTATCTTAATTATATATTACTTATAATTATTTTACAAACTTTTAAAAATAATTATAAAATTCCTCTTGACAATATATCTAATTAGATATATAATCACTACATGAAGAGAGATAACAATATAAATTTAAAATTATTTGTAGTTTTAAACAAATGTAATATCACTGTAGGGCGTAAGTCGGAAAAGACTATAAAGCCTACTGGTCTTACAATTCCACAGTTTTCTGTGCTTGAAATATTATACAATAAGGGAGATTTAAAGGTAGGTGACATAATTGAAAAAAGTCTTTCAACTGTCGGAAATATAAGCCTTGTGATTGATAACCTTTGTAAGCTTGGTTACACAGAAAAGAAAAAATGTACTTTGGACAAAAGAATTACTTACGTTACTTTGACTACTAATGGTCGTAACTTAATGGATTCAATGTGGGAAGCACATATAGAAGAAATGGACAATATAATGTCTACTCTTAATTTAGAAGAAAAAGAAACTCTTATTAAACTTCTAAAAAAACTAGGAAAGTCTTAAACTTTCTTAATTTTTTAAACACATATATCTAATTAGATGTAAAGGAGGTTATTATGCTAAAGAAAATATCTAAAAACCAATTATTTAACGATAATCATGGTTGGCTCAATACATTTCATCATTTCTCATTTGCCAGATATTATAACCCTGAACGAATGGGCTTTGGGCAAGTTAGAGTTATCAATAATGATTATATAGCTCCTAGAACTGGATTTGAGACACATCCACACAAGGATATGGAAATCATTACATATGTAGTCAACGGAAATCTTACTCATAAAGATAGCATGGGAAATGTCGGAACTATTTCAAGAGGAGAAGTGCAATACATGAGTGCAGGAACTGGTGTTTACCACTCTGAGCATAATCTTCACGATTCATTGCTACATTTATACCAAATTTGGGTACTTCCTCAAGATAAAGGATTAAAACCTAATTACGGAGAATCTCATTTTGAATGGGAAAACAGAGTAGACAAACTATTTCACATGGTTTCATCTACAGAAGGTAATGCACCAATTAAAATTTATTCTGATGTCAATATTTACTCTACTTATACAGATAAAGAATTCCACTTTGAAGTAAACCAAAACAGACAGCTTTACCTAATTGTTTTGGAAGGAGAAGTAGAAATCTCTGACTTTACTCTTAATGAAGCAGAAAGTCTTGAAAGTGTAGAAGAGAGTCTTAATATAAAACCAAAAACAAAATCACATTTATTATTATTCGAAATGAAAAAAGGAGACTAAATTATGAAAAAAATACTTTATATCAAAGCAAATCCAAAAGGTTCAGAAAATTCAAGAACATTAAAAATATCTGATGCCTTATCAAAAAAATATCAAAACGAAGGGCATTCAGTTACTGAACTTGACCTTTATAAAGAAAATTTAAACCATTTAGATATGGAAGTTATTGGAAAATTATTTAGTGGAGACGCTAATGAAGTTACAAAATATGTTAATGATTTCGTAACTTATGATGAATATATCATTGCAGCACCAATGTGGAATCTTTCTATTCCATCAATATTAAAAACTTACCTTGACCATATTATAGTTACAGGAAAAACATTTGCATATACAGAAAATGGACCTCAAGGTTTACTTCAAGGTAAAAAAGCTACTCATGTTACTACAAGAGGTGGATTCTATGCAGAAGGACCTGGAGCAGCTTATGAAATGGGAGATAGATACCTTAAAACTATTTTAGGTTTCATTGGAATCCAAACTGAAACTATTGCTTTAGAAGGAACAGATGCACAATCGCCTGAAGTAGTTATAGAACAATTAAATAATGTAATTAATAGTTTATAAAACAATTAAGGCTGACCTCAATGGGTCAGCCTGTTTTATTGAACTATAGTTTTTTAATCAATAAGGAAGTCTCCTAAGATTTCTCACATACGTTCGAAATGACAATATGTTGAAAATATCCAAAACTCTGTCATATCGACCGAAGAGAGACATCTTAAATTTCTCATTCTCCAATAACAAAATATTTGTAATAACCTACTTGCTGTCATATGAACCATAAGAGATATCTCCATCATTATTTATCTAAATTTATATCCTACATTAAAGTTTAGCATTCTTCCATTCCAAAATTCATTAGATGTATCTGCTTTGGGCTCATAAGTAAATGCGTGATGTTTATAAGC
The DNA here is from genome assembly GCA_017988045.1 of Fusobacteriaceae bacterium. Lineage (GTDB taxonomy): Bacteria > Fusobacteriota > Fusobacteriia > Fusobacteriales > Fusobacteriaceae > JAFGUR01. Next base: position 5,334 of record JAGNSM010000063.1, on the reverse strand, counting down.
CAATTCAAACAGGTATTTTTCTTTATAGACTACTCCACAATCTAGTTCAGCAAACCCATTTATTTTAGTATCTACAGGAATTGTATCATCATTTAACAAAATATTCGCACCTACTGCAAGTGTCATGTATGGAACAAAATCCTTCTTTCTTTTTTCATCAACATATCTAATCCCAGCAGTTATAGGAATCAAATTATATTCATCTTTATATGTATCTGCTTCTATATAATATGTCTCATACTGAATACTTCCTGTTACATAAATAGAATTATAAACTTTTTTAGCCAAAGTCAATTTAGTATTAAAGCTGTAGTCTGAATAGTCTTCTTTTATATCATTCCTATCAACTTTCATTTTACCAAATATATCATGTCCAACAAAACCATCAATCTCTATTTTTTCTTTTGCCTGAAGAAAACTACATAAAACTACTAAAATTAAAATTACTCTTTTCATGTGTACTCCTTATATATCAATATATTTTAAAAATCCATTTGTAATGTATATCCCAATTGTAAATCATTATTTTTGTTCTTTGCAAAAGTCCATGAACCCATGACATCTTCATCATCATATCCCATAACATTAGCTAAAGTTCCTATTGGATCTATTAATATTAGTGATGTTCTTCCCAAAAATTTTGAATTTAAGACTTTTCCATTATTTTTTAAAATTTTATGTTCAAGTCCAAAAAGATACTCTCCAAGTATAGCTCCTGCTCCTGGTGTTATTACAATATCTTGAATTGAAGGTGCTTCTGCAAAAGCCTCTATTCCCATTTCCCAAAAGAAGCTTGACATTCCAAATGAGTAAAGAAACGAATCAAATTCATCAAATCCAGATTTTCTCGCAGCTATATAATAAACTGCTCCAACATAGGGATGTCCTACAAAATTGAAAAATATATTATCTGGATCCCACACTGCGCCTCTATCTGTCATATTATCCTTATAATTGGACGCTGCATTCTTAAAGTCTCCTTTTTCCCAACCTGTAAAGCTTTCTGGTAAAGTATAAAGAACTCCCATTGTTCCTAATGAAAGCAATGCTATCGATTTTGTCTGATTTGCAAGTCTTTGGTAATTAGGCTCTTTTAAGGCATTAACAAATGGAACATTATAATCTTTTACAGCTTCAGTTTTTACTTCTAAATTTTCACTAATCAACTCTTCCCCTTGTCCAAATGTAACAAAAGTAATAATTAAAAATAAACAAATTCTCTTAACCATCTTCTCTCCTCATATCCTTGTTTCAATTTATTCTATATTCTTTATTTATACAAAATATATTATATCAAAAACACAGGATTTTGCAATTTTTAATTCCCTCTTTTAGAATATACAACAATAAAATAAAAAAACCATTACTCAAATTTTAAAATTTGTTAATGGCTCTTTTTATTATCCTATTAATTGACTTTCTAAAACTTTCTTAAATTTTCTATTAAGAAATCTTTGACATTGCTTTACTCTGTCATATCCAAGCATAATTCCTAAAATATAATCTTCTTCATCAGTATATGCAGATAAATTTACTTTATCTATAGATTTAACAACATCAATACAATAATTGTTTCCAAAATATATATTTATCTTTTCTCCAGGGATATCGTGAATTATATATGGAATTTTTCTTCTATTTTTTCCTTTAAAGCTTTTGATGTTGTGTGTAGTATTAAATTTCTAAGACCTTTTTCATATTCATATATATGATGAACAAGTACTTCCATATTTTTAGAATTCTCCTTTTAGAGTTTCACTCCATTTTTTTACTCTTTCTTCTGTTAATGAAGATTGATTATTATCATCGATAGCTAATCCAATAAATTTACCATCTCTTTGTCCTTTAGACTCATTAAAATTATATCCTTCTACCTCAGTGTATCCTACTATTTTCGCTCCTTTAGCCTCTACAACGTCGGCTAATATTCCTATTGAATCAACAAAAGTATCAGGATATGATTCTTGGTCTCCTGTACTATATATTGCTACTTTTTTTCCACTAAAATCAATATTCTTCAAATCTTTTAATACTCTTTCCCAATCATCTTGAAGGTCTCCATAACCCCAAGTGTTAGTTCCAAAAATTAAGCTGTCAAATTTATTTAATTCTTCAATTCCATTTGCTACATCAAAAACTTCTACCTCTATTTCCTTTGCGATTAAATCTGCTACTACTTTTGCTGCTCCCAATGTTGTCCCATAAAATAATCCTATTTTCATTTGACCCTCCTGTTTTGTTTTTCTTTTATTTTGATAATCAAATTATAAAATAAACAGAACATTTTGTCAACTTTATTTTTTTTAAATACTCTTATATATCTTTCCATAAAAAAAAAGACGATTGCTCGTCTCAATTTACTTCTACATAGGCTAAGCTATTAGAAACTAATATTTTTTTATAAGAAGCTAGGTATTCTTTTTCTACTGCCTTAATTATATTAGGAGTCAATACCTTTTTATTAGTAAGACTACTTTGAGCACCAATTCCTTTTATGCTCTTTAAAAATTCTAAAAGACTTTTATACTCTTCCATATAATATTCTTCTTTTAATATTTTCCCAATTTTTTTTAATTCCTCAAAATCTATAAAATTTTGAGAATATTTATATTCTTCAGATACTTTTAGAAAACTTTCATTTAATTCTTTATAAGTTCCTTCGGCAAAAATTGAAAAAAGCATTTTCCCATTTTCATTTAATATATTCTTATATTTTTCAACAGTTTCATTTAAATTATTAAACCATTGGAAAGTAGCATTAGAAATAATTAAGTCAAATTTATTTTCAAATTCATAATTTTCAGCGTCTGAAACTATATAGTTTAATCTATTTCCAAATTTATTTCTACAAGATTCTATCATAGGCTCAGATATATCAATTAGTGTTATTTGACTATTTTGATATTTACTAATTAAATAATTAGTTAAAATTCCTGTCCCAGAACCTATCTCTAAAATCTTAATTTCATTCAAATCATCATTCAAATTTTTCATAAGTTCTTTTGCCATATGTTTTTGAACATTAGCAAAACTATCATAACTATTAGTACTTTTAGAAAAATTCTTTTTTACCAGTTCTTTTTTAATCACTTAAAATACTCCTTACCAAATCATAAAGAACTTTATTGCCATAAACAAAATTATGCCCCATATTAAATTCTATATGCTTTCCTGTAGAAATAAACTCTTTTGTATTATCAGAGTTGATAACCTTATCTCTTTTTCCTGTTATTACGTAGATTTCTTTTACGTTTTCAAAACTATAATCTATTACAGTTTTATCTCTTAAAAATTCTAAACCTTCAATTAATTCTGCTTCAATCAGATTTTCTATTTCACTTTTATACTCTTCTATAAAGTTAGCATAATCTGAATTTTTAGAAAAATTAAGTCTATAAAAATTATTTAATGTCTCTATTTTATTTGCCTTAATTCCTTCTATCATATTATCTATGAGTTCTCTACTTGTAGTTTTTATAAAATTAGAAGTTGGTGCCAAAAAAATTAATTTATTTATTTTATGATTTTTTATATATTCCAGTGCTTTTAATGTTCCCATTGACCAAGCTATTACATTGATTTCTTCATTATTTTCATAAGAAAAATCATCATAAATAAACTCTTCTATAAGCTCTTTTTCATAAAACTTCCTAAAAGAAGCCCATCCTGGAAATAATAAATTCTTCATTATACTTCAACGATAAAAGCGGCAAACTTAAGCGCTTTATCACCTGTATTTTTTAGTGAATGTCCTTGTCCTTTTTTGGTATAGATTAACGTTCCTGCTTCTACCTTTTCCTCTATTCCATTATCATTAACAATTCCTTCTCCATCAAGAATCAAATATATCTCTTCATCTACCAAATGCTCATGATAGCCTACTTCACTATTCGGTAATAACTCATTTATATAAAAACCCTTTAAAGAATTCGTAAGGTCATGAGAGTCCAAATATCTATACCCTTCTATGATTCCTTTCCCTTCTCTGGGATTTTCGCTTATTATTTTAGTTGTATATTCTTTTTTTACTACCATTTTACCTCCTAAATAAAAAACTATCAGTAAAATCACTAATAGTTATTATTTTTAATTATTTTGTATATAATCTCTTTTCTACTATATACTTTTCTACCTTTTCTTCTACCATATACTTTATACTCTTATTTTCTCTTATTCTATCTCTAATAAAAGTCGCCGATATACTTACTTTTGGACTATCCATAACTATTATATTTCTATGATTAGAATTATAATTAAAGCCTTCTCTCTTAAAAACCAAAAACTTACACATTTCTAACAAATCATCATAATTTTTCCATTTATGTAAGTAGTCTGCTGAATCTTCTCCTATAATTTCAAAGATTTCACAGTTTTCGTATCTATTTTTTATTTCTAAAAGAGTGTCATAAGTATAATTCATTTTTCCATCTGCTATTTCTATGTCAGAAACTTCAAAATTCGAATTATTTTCTATAGCGATTTTCACCATATTATATCTATCAATAGCAGAAACAAGATTGTCTTCCCTATGTGAAGGATTCCCAACTGGAATAAATATAACCTTATCTAACCCCATATATTCTCTAGCAAACTCAGCAATTATTAAATGTCCAATATGTATAGGGTCAAAGCTTCCTCCAAAAATTCCTAATCGCATACTACTCTCCAATATTTAAAAGTTCTACTATTAATTCATCTCTATCCTTAGATAACATTATATTATCTCTATTTTCTTTATTTCTAAACCATTTTGATATATTTGACAAAAGTTTCAAATACTCACTATTTTTTGACTTTGGAGCTCCAACTAATATCACTATTTTAGGATTCTCACTATCTGGAGTAAGGTAATCACTAATAGGATTTTTCAGCAAAGCTACTGAAAAAACAATATCTTTTACATCTTCACATCTTGCATGTGGAACAGCTACTGCTCGCCCAATTCCAGTAGTTCCCAGCTCTTCCCTAGCAAAAATCTTCTCTGAAAATTCAGCTTTATTCTCTATTAAATCTGTATTTTCACAAACTAAGTTTATCATATATTCTAAAACTTCTTTTTTACTCATTTCCTCATCAATTTTAACAATTAACTTTTTATCTAAATATTTTAACATATATCCCCCTAACCTTATGCACTTACATAAATTTTATAAATAATAAGTACCAGTGATACTACAATTAATCCTATAAAAACACCTTTTAATACCCTTAATGTAGAGCCTTTAATCTTCTCTCTTTGTAAATCACTTCCAGTCAAATCAGTCAATGAAAATCCTAATTTAGCCATAGTTTTAGAAATATCATTTAATTCATCTTCAGAATCTGTAGAGCTTC
>JAGNSM010000157.1 GCA_017988045.1 Fusobacteriaceae bacterium | reverse complement strand
TCTTGTATCTGCAATAGAAGCGTCAAAGTAGTTAAATCCTAGTTTTTTAAAAAGCTCAATGGCTGGAAGTTCACTATATAAATATTCAGGTGTTTGGCTCAAATTTTATCCTTTATTGATTCTATTTAATATACAATGTTTTTTATGAAGAAAACCATAAGTAACACTAATAAATACTTTTCTACTGTTGAAAAGAAAGAAAAAATGATAATAAATACTGTTTATAGTTCTATTAAAGTTGAAAATTCTAAAACAACTAAAGAAGAACTAAAAGAACACTATAAATCTATTTTAACTGCAACTACAAAATAAGCTATACTGAAATTTTTGCATTTTTTCAGCATAGGTTTTAATATATGTCGGTTTTTTTCAATTTTTTCGACACAGCTTCTATAATATGTCGGAATTTTTGCATTTTTCCGACATATTGATTTTTATATTTTAACTACTTCACCCTTGACCTATCAAAGCTATATTATAGGGGTAAGAAAAAGTATTTACTTTTTACAAGTGATTTCGTCCTGCCTTATGGGCGACCTAAAATAATAAGCTCCAGTATCACCCGAAGATTATGAGTAGGGATTGCCTCTGATTCAAGCTGGCTGGAGTAGAGTTTAATAGATTTTTAATATTAATACAACTATAATACAACTTGAATTCACTATCTATCGAAAGTTGAATCTATCGAGGCTTGGGTCGCAGTGCCAGCGTAGCAAATCAGCGACCGAAATTCTTTTATTTTAAATAATCCAAACATTTTTGCTTATCCCAAACTGGCGAAGTTCTTATTTTACCTATACTATTATTTGCTTCATAACAAGTAATAAAATTTCCTTTTAACTCACCACTTTTTTTATTTAAACTCAATCCAATAATAACAGCAAAATCCCCAAATACAACGCTTACTCTTCTATGAGGAAAATATTTTTTTGAATCTTTATCCCAACCTTGGTATAAATCAGCTTTTGGATTTTCAAGGGTTGCTTTTATCCAATCAATTCTTTTAGCTCGTTCCTCTGAAAAAATATCTTTAACTCCATTTCTTTTAGTGCTTTCAAAAAAAGCATGTTCAAATTTATCTTTTGAGAAAAATACATTAATCCCGTCAAATGTTAATATTGGAGTTTTACAATATACTTTTTCAAAATGATTTTTATATTCTTTGGGTGTATCATATTCTACAAAAGGAGGCAACATTACCAACCACCATTTAGCTGTATTGCAAATACATTAAATTTATTTTCACCCATAGTTGTAGGTTCTATTTTATGTGCTAAATGTTTTTCTAATCTGTTTATAACATTTATTTTTGCTTTATTTGTATGTTCAATATTATTGATTCTACTACTTGTTGCACCTAATAAAAAATCTGATAATTGAATAAGAACTACTTCTTTTGAGGGTAAAGCCTGAACTCTTTCAATATTTGAATTTCTATTTGAAGTTTCTAATATCTCTTGAAGTTTATTCAATCTTGATAAATCTCTATTTACCTTTGCGTCACAAAAAATTGAATACTCATTAAAATTTTTAATCCATTTATCTAAAACAAAAAAATAAAATTTATAAAATCCAAGTTCTTTATCATTTTCATGATAAGACCAATTTATCTGTTTAGGATTTACAACTATACACCTAAATCTTACTTGCATACCATAAGAAAAAAACAAATCAATTAAATCTAAATAAAAGGCTTCTTTTGAGGCTGAAACTTTTGACCATTTAATTTCACCCCAAACATTATGCTCAACTCTTAATTTTTTAATGTCTTGTTTAATTTCTTCTCTTAATTCTTCTTCAATCCATAGACTACCAATTAGTAGTTTTTTATCACTATCTTTTGAAGTTGTGAATAAATCAGGTAATGTTTCGTCACAAAATACATTAAATTTCATATTATAGTAAACCTTTGTTTTAATATTTTATATTATAAGTAAATTATTTGATATAAACTTATTCATTTTACACTTCATTATTTTCAGTTTTTTTCTCAATAAATTGAGCATAATAATGTTTTATATTCTCTTTAATATTATTCACTTTAACAGTATCTTCTTCAAGCTTTAATGTTTTAACTAATATCATGTAAGTGAAATATTTAAGAATTTCTTTTAAAGATATGAGTTGTTGAAAATCTATATCACTAACATGTGTTGGGTGTGTAAGTTTATTTCTATTTTTGGAAATATAAAAAATCAAACTATCCAATTTACTACTATTAATATTTACAATCTCTTTTAAATTAAACTCACTAAATAACCTTTTTAACTGTTTACTTAGTGGTGTTTCATAACTAAATTGTGTAATATCTTTAACAAGTTTTTTATCCTCAATATCAGACACTTGATCTACAATATTTTCAATTTTAGATTCAAAAGCTTCTTTATCTTCATTACTTGTAGGATATTTAATTCTACAAAATCCTTCATACCATTGAATTACATTTAAAAAACTATGTTCAAGATACATAAAAGGTTTTTCGTCTAAAATACTTGATAAAAGGTCAAATATTCTTCCATAATCATTTTGTAAAGAAAACCAATTCAACAAAATATCCTGTATAGTATCCTCATTGTATAAATATAAAAAATCTAACCAAGATACATTGTTTACTTCCGAACTATAGTGTTTATTAGAACTATATATTTCTACTTCTTTTCCTAAAACAATAATATCCTGTTCTTCAATAAAAATATCTTTCTTTGGGAGTATTGTGCGAAAAAAGTTTTGTAATTTAAAATTGAGTTTATTATATTCTTGAAATGTTATTGGCTTCTTAAATTCATAAGATAAATATTGTTTAACAGAAAAGCTTAGTATTCTATTGAACTCAACTTTCTGTTGCCAACTTCTTGAACTTTTAAGTATTGTATTGTTATCTATTTCTATATTTAAATTAGTATCAAATTGTTCTAAATCAACAGAAAAGTTCTCTTTTCCTTTTTCAGTATAATTATCATTAATTTTAAAAGAACCTAACCAATGTTCAAAATATGAAAATCTAACACTTCCTTTATTAATTTGAATATTATCAATATCATTTAACCATTCTCCAAAAAACAAGGTACTTATTAGTATCTCTCCTTTTTTGGTTGATAAACTACTACCTTGTATGATATTGATAGTATCATTATTATTATAACATTGACTAGCAGTAAATTTTTTACCTTCAGCTGTTTGTCCATATACTGTAAAAGGCTTTTGATTTTGATTTAAACAAATAATGAATATTTCTATTGGAGTAGAAAGGTTGATAAATTTTATCTTTATACCATTTGAATTTGAAACATACAACTTTCCAGATAATCTTAGATTATTATCAAATAAGTTTTCTTGATTATCAAAACTAAAAAATATATCACTTTCAAACTCTCTCATATTTAACCTCTAACTTGAATAAATAATTTCTTAGATAGCTTAAACATTCATTACTCATTCTCAACCTCATACAAAAGAAGTTCTATCATATTATCTAAAATTTCATATTCACCTTTAGGATACCAAATAGGAAAAATCATATGTTCAGTTAGAAATTTTTCTTTTATAATTAAATCTTCTGATTTTTCAGGACTACTTAGAAAAGCGTAATGTCTAGGTATTTTTCTTTCTTCTTCTTGTTCAATTATAGTTTTAAATAATTGCATTGTTCTATCATTTTCAAGACTACAGCCTAAAAACAATAATGTTGCATTTTTGTAAATCTTAGATAAATTTTCAGGAAGAGGTTTTTGAAAATCAATATTTCCACTATAGTCTAAATATGCACTTTCATATTCACTTTTTGTAAATATTCTTGAATTTGTATCATTAACTGAACCATGTAGTTTTAAAAGGTAATCGTCACCTTTTGCAAAACTTCTATGAAATTCTTTATCTTCATTCCCATGTACAATTGTTAACATTTTCCCATGGTTTGAAAATACTTTTTCTATTAATTTGTCAAAATTAGTTGTTACAATTGTTCCATTTGTTATTCTTGGTAAAATATTTATTATTCCTATTGGTTTTTTAGAATTTTCTGCAAATTTAAAATCAATTTTTGAATTAAAATTTTCTTTTCCTAATTGTTCAGATAAAAATTCTGCTACTTCTTCATATTGTGCTTTCTTTAAAAATATCAATACTTCAGATTCTTTACTAATCTCTTTTGCTAATTCAATAAGATAAGAAGCCCAAATTTTATATCCTGAAGCAACCGATAACCCAGAACCGATAAAAGGAACTATTTTATTCTTTTTTATAACTTTAACCAATTCGTTAAAATTATCTTTACTACTTTTTATTGAAAGTAAATCTTTTTCATATGACTGTTTCCATAATTCAAATTCATTATCATAAGATTCTTTTTTTAATTCTTTTAATACTTCTGAAGCATTAATAGAAGAAAATTTCTCAAAAAAACTATCACCTATATATTTTTGATTAATATATTCTTCAAATTTATTTGCTAAATTTAACACCATATTAAACCCTAACCTCTCCAGTAAGTAGTTTTTGAATTAAACCTTTTTTTAGTTCTTCGATTACATTTACATTTTCTTTTAAATTTTCTATTTTATTATCAACGGTTGAAAGAATTTCTGCTATTTGTTTTTGTTCTTTAATGGGTGGAATTA
>JAGNSM010000156.1 GCA_017988045.1 Fusobacteriaceae bacterium | reverse complement strand
TACAATAATATTAGCAGTTACTCCCTTTAAAAAATTATTTCTTTATGGTATAATAAAATCGGTTAATCATACATAAAAACGCGAAGGTTAAAAAAGGTTGAAAAATGAAGCATAAATATAAATTATTCCTGTCTTTTCTATTCTTCTTATCAATCCCACTAAAAACTATGGGAGAAGAAGTTTCGATAGAAATAGAAACAGAAAAATCAAAAATAGATATCCAAAATGAGTCCTTTGAGGCTTCAGATGGAGTAATACTAAAATATGGAGACATTACTTTAAGAGCTGATAATATGAAGAAGCTTGAAAATAGAAATGTCATTTTAGCGTCTGGAAATGTACTATTAACACAAGGGACAGAAAAAGTTTTAGCTAATGAAGTTGAATTTGATTTAGATACTAAAAAAGCAATAATTAAAGATTCAAAAGCATATGACTCTAATTTACAACTGTATTTTGGAGGAGAAGAAACTTTAAGTGAATACCCTAGTAAAATAACAATCAATAATGCTTGGTTTACACCTAGTCCTTTTGAGGAGCCAAGTTACAAGATAGATGCAGATAAATTAACAATATACCCAAATAGAAAATTAGAAGCAAGAGGAATATCGCTAAATATCAAAGGGAAAGAGTACTTTAATATTCCTTATTATGTAACATCACTAAGACCAGCAAATAGAAGGGCAACATTGTTTCCTTATATTGGGTCAGATTCAGATAGAGGATTATTTGGAATTTGGGGATTCGACTATGAAAAAGGTCCATTATTAAATGGATTTGTTGATGTAGAGTACAGTGTAAAGAAAAAAATGGCATTAAAAATTGGAAATGATTATAAAATAGGAGAATATAACACAGGAAGTATAGATGCAAAGAGGTTGGTATTGCCAATTGCAAACAATGAAAATGAATGGGATATAACCTTAAATCACAAAGTGAAATATGCTCCAAAAAAAGATGTCAACTATCTTAAATTTTATGAATTAGGTTATGGGATATGGGACTTAAATTATAAGAACATAACAACAAATTTAATGTATGCAGTTGATGGAGTAGCATTAAAAGATGATTATCCAAGCTATGTGAAAAAATATAATAGAATTGGGACATTTGACTTCAAAATTGACCAAGAACTTGGGAAAAATGGAGAATTCAATCTTGACTATTATTGGACGAGAAATAAAGAAGCACTAAGAGAATTGACAGCAATAAATGATAAAATTGTTGATAAAGATGAATTAGACCCTCGAAAAACAGATGTTGATTTGTATAGAAATATAAAATATTCGAATGGAAATAATGACTATGCAGTTTCTCTACAAATTGAGGACTTTCAAGATATTAACCCTGGATACGTCGGAGATATTAATTCATTTAGAAAATTAAGAAGTTATTCAGTAGACTTAAAAGGACCAAAAATAAAACTAGATTACATAGATAGTGATTACGATGAATATAATAAAATTCTAAATTTAAAAGAGAGAGATGATGCAGATTATAATTCGTTAGAAACATCGAATCGTATAGTGCAGACAACGGCATACAATAGAAATAATACTGTAGGACTAACTTTTGGTAATTATTATCCATTTAGGAAGACTGATTTTTTTGGATATAAAGAGAAAAATTTAGGAGAAGAATTTGTAAATAATACATATGTAGGATTTGGAACTTCGAAAGTTAATGTTGAAAAGAAAACATACGAATATGACTATACGACAGACAATCCAAACTTTAAAGCATTGTATTTATCATCAACGACTGATGACAAAAGTAGAATATTTAAAGTTTTTGAAGATGCTGATAAGATAAGAAGAGTAAAAAATATTATTGATGAAAATTATTTAAGTCAAACCGTTAAAGTTGGGAATGAGAGTATAAAACTACCTATTAAAGATAGTTCTTTGTCATATGAATATAGTTTTGAGAGAAGAGATTATACCGATATTTATGTACCTGTTTTTGATTCAGATAGAAGAAAAATAGAAGATACTTCATCTATAACTGGATATAAAATAAAAACAGATTCTGCAGGAAATACTATTAAAAAGAATCCTCAAATGAATATTCATAAATTTAACACAGAATTATTTACAACTTTGTATGATAATACAGCATTAAGAGGAAACAACTACGATCTAAAGGTGACCAACAGTATCCCAGTATTATTCCAAGCCGTTACTGGTAAAAATGCAACTGACGGAGTTAATGATATTATTGAAACGCCAACAAATGCTTATGCAATAGGTGATGATTTCAATATTTATTTGGGAAATGTGAGATTTAACTATAATGTTTCTGCAAGAAGAGACAAACATTTTGCAGAAAATTGGCTAAAAAATGCAGAGACAAAGAATTATTTTAATCTATCAATTGCAAACAAAAGATTTGTAAGCTTAAATTTCACGAAAAATGAAAATTATGAATACGAAGGTTTTAAGTCAGAAGAAAATTATAATAGAGAAGTTCAATACGGTTATAAAACAGATGAAGGAAATAGCTTTTTATATAAATTAGGTGACTATAACTATAAGAATTATTCAAATGATATTGCTGATGGATGGCAAAAACAAATGTTCAAAGAGCGAACAAATGAGAAAAACTTTTCGATAAATTATAATGAGTGGGGATTTGAATACGCCAACACTAAAGATACACTAAAAGATATCTTCGATGGTGTAATGAATCTAAAATTAGAAACAAATAGGCACACCTTGGGATTTGTGTATGATACTAAAAGAATGAAAGAAAAAGATTTTGAATCAAATCATTATTTTAGAATGTCTTATAGTTTTGGAAATGAAAAATACAGAGCATTAAACAATACTCCTACAAATTATGCAGATGACACATATGTTAATGAAAGAGATACATCAATACTTAGTTTTATGTATAGATATGAGAATGATGCATCTCCAAAATATGCAGCAACAGCAACTAATAACGTAGAAAATAAAGAGATGGTTAAACAATCTAATTTACAAAGCTTTGATATTGCGAACAATGTAAAAACTAGTATTTCTAGTAATTCGAATGTGGTAGATGATGGTCTTACAACCGAGGAACAAGCAGTATATCAAAATTATGTAGAAGAAGAAAGATTAAAGCAAAATAAATTTAATTTGAGAGATTTTAATTCTCAACTTCAAGATTTAAGAAAAAACAAGAAATATTTCCAAGTATCATTAGATTTAGGAGTAGATTCAGAATATTTAAGAGAAAAAAGAATTAGTTCGGGAACAAAAGCAATTGATGATTTCATATTTAAAACAGAAGTTGGATATTTGGATAAGTTTTATATAAAATATACATATGATATGGAAAGACCTGATGTTTTAGACAGAAATAGCTCATCACGTAAAAGTTCATATGATTTTAGACAGCATGAACTTGAAACTAAATACATGTTTGCAAAAGACCCAGATAAGCCTTGGTGGATAGGGTACAAGATGCAATACACACAAAATGGGGCACCTAATGCTGACAATCATGAAATTTATGAAAGCTCATCACTCGCTGAAAAAGTAAATAAATTGACTCTACAAATGGTAACATTAACTCACAGATTTGAAAATCTTGAGTGGGAAATTGGAGTTGGAAGAAAATGGGATGAGCCAGATAATAAAGATTTAGGATTTTATCCAATTGTTTCATTAAAGTTTGGGATAGTTAATTTCCCTGAGAAAAATTTACAGTACAATTATACAGGTGGAGCTTCGGAATTTGGAGCAGGATTCTAATCCTTAAAGTAAATAAAATATACAAAACAGGAGGTACAAAATGATAGAAATAATATTGCCAGATGGAAGTGTCAGAAAAATAGAAAATCCAATAACAGTTTTAGAATTTGCTAAAACAATAGGATCAAGTTTAGGTAAAGCAACAGTTGGAGCAATATTTGATGGAGTTCAAGTAGATTCTTCATTCATTCTGGAAAAATCTGGTAAAATAGAAATAATAACACTAAATAGTGAAAAAGGAATAGATATATTAAGACACAGTGCTGCACACATAATGGCTCAAGCCGTTCAGAGAGTGTTTCCTGGGACTAAAGTGACAATTGGACCAGTTATAGAGAATGGATTTTTTTATGACTTTGATCCACTTAAACCTTTTGCAGAAGAAGACTTGATAACTATAGAAAAAGAAATGGAAAAAATAGTAAAAGAAAATCATCAATTCACAAGAGAAGAAATGTCGGCAGCTGATGCAAAAAAACTTTTTGCTGAGATGGGTGAAGGTTATAAGCAAGAAATAATAGACGATTTAGGTGTTGAAAGTGTAAGTATTTACAAACAAGGTGAATTTGTTGATCTTTGTAGAGGGACACATTTGCCATCAACAGGGTATTTAAAAGCGTTTAAATTAATGTCTACAGCTGGTGCTTACTGGCGTGGAGATTCTAATAAGAAAATGTTACAAAGAATATATGGGGTAGCGTTTCCTACAAAAAAAGAATTGGATGACTACTTAGTACTATTAGAAGAGGCAGAGAGAAGAGATCATAGAAAATTAGGTAAGCAACTTGACTTGTTTTTCTTAGATGAACATGGGCCAGGATTTCCGTTCTTTATGCCAAAAGGGATGGAATTAAGAAATAAATTGGAAGAAATATGGAGAAAAGAACACAAAAAGGCAGG
>JAGNSM010000062.1 GCA_017988045.1 Fusobacteriaceae bacterium | reverse complement strand
TTTATATCTTCTTTTTTACCAGAATCAAATATAACATTTTCAAATTTATCATCTAAAGCAACTTCTACCATGGCAAAACTTTGTTTTTTAGATTCTGTATTTACAACTACATAAGATATTCTTGGTTTTCCAAGGTCAAATCCTATGGGATTAACTATTCTGTTCACTTTTAATTTTGTTATTTTCATTATATTTCCTTTCATAAAAACCTTAACTTGATTTTCTATATTTTTACTTTACTTGTATCCATTCTCTAGTATTTCCAAACTCAGAATCTAAACCTTTGCTAAACCAACGTCCATTTAAAACGGTTCCTAAAAGAACTTTTTTTGTGGTTTCATCAACAGTCCTATCTGCTTTTATATCTTTAATAATTTTATTATAACTATCTTTTTCTGTCGCCATTATTATTATTGATTTTTCATTATCTGCATTCAACAATAATTGATTTCCTTTTTCAATATTTTGCCATTTATTCCATTTCACTAATCCTTCTCCATTTGGATTTCCTTGCCAAATAAAGTTTTTTACATAAGAAGTAAATACTTTTGTCAAATCTTTCGTCCCATTATTATTAAAGGAATCTTTTATCAAACCAGAAGCACCCATAATATTATCTGTTAAGAATGGAATCCATATCCCATGTAAAGCTCCATATAATTTTGCTGTTCTTTCTCCATTAATTTCTGGGTTCGTTCCCCAATCAAAATCACAAGTATAAATATCATTTTTATAATTACTAAACATTCTTTCAGCTGATTCTTGTGCATTAAATAATCCATATAATCTATTTCCATATTTATATACAAATGCATACTCTTTAGATTTAATATCATCCGTCAACAGTGTTTTATCATCATATTTAGCAAAATATGAATCAAATCTTCCAAACAAAGAAAACTCACTTGACCCTGTCACCATTAGCAATGGAACATTGTTATAGTTTTTAGCATCAAATCCATCTTTCGGCAAGACTATTCCATCATTAAATAAATGAGGAAATACATTCATTCTAATTCCTGCATTAGTCATTAATTTACCTAATCTATCTGCTGATAAAGAGTACAGATAATCTCTAACCTCTTTTTTATCTGTTAATAACCATTGGTATGCCTCTTCTTCTGTATTTTTAATTTTATCCTCTATAACTAAAGGAGCCAATGCTTTTGCAAATAATTTTTGACTTTCTACAGAATTTGCAATAGTCATTCCACCACTAAAGGATATAGCTTTTTGAAATTTATTTTTGAAAAGCGGAGAAATTAGCATTGCCATTACGTCTCTTCCTCCAGCTGAAAATCCTGAAACAGTTACATTTTTATTATTTCCTCCAAAGTAACTTGCATTTTCTTCAACCCAATCTAATGATTTTGCAATATCTAGCAATGTATAATTTCCTGAATCTTCAAGCTTATTTCCTGTTTTTAAACTTGGCAAATTATTAAATCCAAATAACCCAAGTCTATAGTTTACTGAAACAACTATAGAATTTGTATTTATAGATAATTTTTCAGGACTAATTTCTTTACTTGTTCCTGATTGATTGTTTCCACCATGAATATAAACAATAATAGGTAAATTAGTATTTGAATTGTTTGGTCTAAAAACATCCAAGTTTAAACAATCTTCGCTTCCAATTACATTTTTTCCTGAAAGTTGAACTCCAACTTTTCCTACTTTAGTTGCATCAAGCACTCCATCCCATTTTTCAATTGCTACAGGAGATTTCCATCTATCCGCTTTTGCATAAGGAATACCTTCCCATACTAAAACTTTTTCACTTTCAGCCAATCTACCTTGAACCATTCCATATTTAGTCTCTTGCAAAACATTGTTTTTATAGACTTCTACTAGTTTTGTAATTGATTTTGCTTCAAGATTTGAATTTAATAAACTAAAATTTACAGTTGCAACAAATAATAATAATAACCATTTCAAATTTTTTTTAATATTCATAAATTACCTCACTTTTAATTTATTTGTAGCTCGTTATGAAACATCAATAGCTTGATTTTTTTATGTTTCCTCTCTTAGCAAGAGAAACCTCCCATAAGGAGGTTCTTTATTTTACATATCAAGATTTGATTTCATTTCCTCAATTTCTTTATAATATTTTTCAAATGGATATTTTAATAAACATATTATTATAACTACTGCTGATAATGTTGGAGTTATAAAACGCATTGCATTTATTCCAACAAGAGTTATTTCTGGTTGATGTCCAACAGCTCCAGCAATATATCCTGTAAGTGCCAGTACTTGTAATATCAATGTATTTCCAATAGCTCCACCTAGTTTAAAAGAAAATCCTTTTATCGCTGATAAAGTCCCATTTAAGCTAATTTTATCTTTTAACATAATAAAGTCAATTGCATCATTTAATAACATATTAATAAGTCCCATTTGCATAGAAGCAAAGAATGCTGCTGTAAATGATAATACATATAATAAAGTTATATTTTTACCAGTAAAGAATAATATAACATAACAGATAGCTGCGATAATTTGAGTAACCATTAATGTTTTTTGAGCTGTTTTAAATATTTTTAAACAGATTGGCATAGCTATAACCATACTTAATGTAGCACCCATTGATATTATTAACATATATTTACTTATTAAATCAGGTCTAGCTAAATAATACAAAACATAGTATACAGAAGCTGAAAACATTACACCATAACCTAAAGCAGCCATAATCCAAATTAGAATTACATTAAACAATTCTTTTCTTTTTATTAAAGCTTTCATATCAGTTAATATTGTTCTATTTCCTAGGGAAGTTAAATATTTTTCTTTTGAAAATTTAAATAATCCCCAAAATGGAATAATTGTAAGAATTCCATAAACTAACATAAGATTTCCTAAGCCCCCGAAGAAATCAGTTAACTGAGCATAGAATGAAGTTGCTATTGTAAATGCTAAGGCAACAAATATTGTCCCAAGTATTATTACTTTATTTCTTTCATTACCATTTTTAACATGAGCAGGTAAAACAGCCATTTGTGGCATAGTACAAACTGTTACAAGCATTTGAAAAATAATGTAAAATACTGCACAGTAAATTATCTTTTGATTTGTTGATAACCCTTGAGGATTCAGGAATAAAAAATATGCAGCTATCGTTAATAATACAGGCGGTACTATAAAATATGGACGGTAACGTCCCCATCTTGATTTAGTAAAGTCTGCAATACTTCCCATCATTGGGTCATTAATAGCATCCCATAAACTTCCTATTAACACTATCATACTAAGTACTCCAGCAGGAACTCCAAATGTATCTGTCATAAATATAGCGAAATAACTGGCAACTGTTGCTTGCATCATCATAAATCCGCCACCACCAGAAAGTGCGTGACTCCACATAAATGCTTTCCCAACTTTTTCTGCTTCTTTTACTCCTTCTACCTTTTCATTAATCATATCCATTATTACCCTCCTTGTTTTTTATTCTATCATTTAATTAACATTTTAGATATATTCGATATTTTCTCCATAGCTATTGCAATATCTTTCGTCGATTCTTCTTGTGCTTCCACTATTTCTTGAAATTTATTCATGGCATTAAGAGTAGCTTCCACATTAGATTTCATTCTCATTAACGAATCTTCGATTTCTTTAGACATAGTTCCACTTTGAGAGGCAAGCTTCATCATTTCTTTAGCTACCACACTAAATCCACGGCCTAACTCTCCAGCTCTTGCTGATTCAATATTTGCATTTATTCCCAAAATATTGGTTTTTCGAGTAGTAGTATCAATTAGTTTCAGAGCTTCATTACTTTTTTCAATATCTTCGTATGATTTACTTGAAATTTTTATTATTTCATTTAACTTCTTTGATATTTCTTCTGCACTTTCTGTAATTGTTTTTATAGCAGTTTCTACATCACTAATCTCATTTATAAGCTCTTCAGAAGTTACTTTATTTTTTTCTTCCTCAGTTGCATCTCTTACAAAAGAGTACATCCCTATTATTTTTTTATTTTCATCAAATATTGGAATTGTTGAATGTTTTGTATACGTTTCATACTCTTTAACAAACCAAACTGAGTAATCTGGTTTTTTTTCTGACTTAACTTTTTCTGTTGCAGGAGTATCCATTGCAGGCATTCTAGCTTTTACAGGAATTTTTATATTCTTTCCTTCTTCTACAAAAAGAAATTTTTCATTATCCTTAATTACAATGGCACAATCCTCTTCTATTATTTGCTTTATTATTGGCGTAGCTTTTATAAGTGATTCAAATACATTTTCCATAATTACCTCTTTAAAAAAATACTTGCAATATTAAATTCTTCCATATTTTCAGATTTATAATCAGCATTTTCATTATTTTTAGCACTTCCAACACCTAAAACTCTCATTCCTGCTCTTTTTCCAGCTTCTACCCCAGCATCTGCATCTTCTACCACTAGGCATTTTTCTGCTTTTATTCCTACTTTTTCTGCTGCCTGTAAAAATACCTCAGGGGCAGGTTTACTATTTTTAATCATTGTCCCGTCTACTATAGCATCAAATTTATCTATCAAGCCTATTTTATTTAGGATAAATATAGTATTTTTACTAGAAGAACCTATAGCTGTTTTAATTTTCTTGTTTTCTAAAAAATTAAGAGTCTCTAGTATTCCCGGAAGAATATCTTCTTTTGTCAAGTTTTCCAAAAGATTTTTATAATAATCATTTTTTCTTGTTGCCAGTTCTATTTTTTCCTCTTCATTATAAATTTTACTAGATTTTTCAAGGATTATGTCAAGACTTTCCATCCTGCTTACTCCTCTTAATCTCTCGTTAATCTCTCTATCAAAATATATGTTTTCTTGATCAGCTATCTTTTTCCAAGCTTCATAATGATAATCATCTGTTGTAACTATTACTCCATCTAAATCAAATATTACTGCTTCTATATTCACAACTTTTCCTCCTACAATCTTGTATCCCATTTCCCACAGAAAGGGTCTACTGGATTTGTTCCTTTAAATTCGCTTCTACCCATTAATTTCTCTACTATCTCTTTTAAAATATTCTCTCCTGAAGAGTAAGCATTTATATATGTCTTAACCCTCGGAATATCTAATAGATGATATGGATTTTCTACTGAAACGAAAATTGTCGGAATACTTGTAAGATATATTGGAATATTTATTCCCATTGGCATTGCCCATTCTATTCTTACAGTTGTTTGATTACTTTTAGTTATAATATTTGCTACATAGATAATAAGGTCATATTTTCCAAGTACATCTTTTGAAGGAGTCATCATTCCTTCCATTCCTTTGTTAGCGTTGAATACTTCTATTTCAAAACCTTCATTTCCCAAAAGCTTTCTAAACTCTTCGGTAACATTGTTTCCGTCAAAAAAACTTCCTGTATTTTCTAAGTTGTAAAAAAGAACTCTTTTATGTTTTTCTACCGATATTGGTAAAACTCCCTTTTCTTCTTTTACTAGTGTAATTGATTTATCTGCACATTCTTTAGCCCACTCTTGATGTTTTGGATTTCCTATTATTTCTTTTGCTCTTTCCAAATTCGGTGCAAGTTCATTGTTTTGTTGTTTTGTATGTAATTTTAAAGCTGCCTTCATTCCTAAGATTCTAGTAAGAGCTTCATCTAATCTTTCACTAGTAATAACTCCCTCTTCAATTCCTTTTTTCATAAAGTAGAAATCTTCATCCATATTTCTTGTAAATAGAAACATATCATTTCCTGCGGCAATAGACATCGGTACTGCTTTTTCTCTTGGCATTGGAAGTGCAAAACCAGCCATTGCTGTTGCATCTGTTACTACAAGACCATTAAACCCTAATTTTTCTCTCAAAAGTGTTGTAGTAATCTCTTTTGCCAAAGTTGCAGGAAGTATGTCTTCATCTTTCAAAGTTGGGTCTAATACTTTACTATATTCAGGCAAAGCAATATGCCCAATCATACAGCTCAATGCTCCTTCTTCTATAGACTTTCTATACACATCTCCAAAAGTTTTTTCCCACTCTTCTACCTTCATTGTATTTACTGTAGTTACCAAGTGTTGGTCTCTTTCATCAACTCCATCTCCGGGAAAATGTTTTATACAAGCTGCCACATCATTTTCCTGAACACCTTTTACAAATTCAGCTCCAAAATCTCTTACAATTTCTGGATTAGAACCAAAAGTTCTTGTATTTGTAATTGGATTTCTAAAGTTATAGTCAATATCTATTACTGGCGCAAATGTCCAGTTAGCTCCAACTGCATTTCCTTCAGCTCCACAAACTACTCCAAGTTTGTACGCCATTTCCTTATCATTAGTTGCTCCTATATTCAATGGTGCTCCCACATAAGTACCCTCTGTAACAATTCCATTTCCACCTTTTTCGATATTTGCAGAAATCAGCATAGGTATTTTTGATTGTTGTAGTATTGAAACTGTCTTTACTACATCTTCTGTAGGCATTACCCTACACATCAAACCTCCCGGTTTTATATTGTGAACCAAATTATTTAGATATCCTTCATCACTTGTATAGGCAATAAGGCAAAATAACTGAGCTACTTTTTCGTCTAAAGACATATTTTCTTTCGTTTTCTCTACCCATTTGATATCTTCATCTGACAGATAAAATGGCTTTAATTTTAATTTTTCTTTCATATAACCCTCCAATTCCTAATCTCTTGATTGATTATACAACTAAAAGTACTATTTCTGTATTGTATGTAAGGATTTTTTAAGTCTATGATTAACATATTTTTAAAACCAAATTTGCAAAACAATTTTTAAAAGTATTCAAATGAGATCTTTTTTATCTTTTAATAAATATAACCAAAGACCAAAAATTCATTTTTTTTAAAAAAATCAAAAATAAATACAATTTTTATCCCAAATAAAAAGAAAGAGATGCAATGACCTCTTTACAATTACTAACTTTTTAATATTTCTTAAAAATTTAATCTATACTCTCCTGAAACAAGAATTTCGGATTTATCTTCAAAATTAAATTTAACAGTTACGCCTACAGGTATTTTTATACTGATGTTTTTATTATCATTATTTTTTGACCATTCTAATGAAATAAGGCCATTTAATGTCCTTATGTATAAAAAATCCTTTCTAAATCAATATTTTATTAATTTAGAAAGGCTCTTAATTTTACATAGCTTTCATATAAATAGCTATTATATCTTCTTTACTTACTTTTTTAGGATTTCCTCCTGTACATGCATCTGCTAATGCTTGATCAGCAAGTTTTCCAAAATCTTCTTCTTTTACACCTAATTCTTTTAAGCCTTTAGGGATTCCAACTTTTGCAGATAAATCTTTAATTGCTTGAATCGCCGCTTTATTCGCTTCTTCAGTTGTCATATCTTTTGTACAAGTTCCGAGAGCTTTTGCTATATCTCTAAACTTTTCTCCACAAGCGTCCATATTAAACTCCTCTACATGTGGTAATAAAACTGCATTTGCCACTCCATGAGGAAGGTTATATTCAGAACCAAGTTGATGAGCCATAGAATGAACTATACCAAGCCCTGCATTTGAGAACGATAATCCTGCTGTGTAAGATGCCCAAGCCATTTTTGACCTAGCTTCAATATTTTTACCATCTTTTACTGCTGTCTCAAGAGATTCTCCAATAAGTTTTATTGCTTCTAAAGATAATGTATCTGATAATCTGAAAGCTCCTGCTGTAATATATGATTCAATAGCATGAGTAAGTGCGTCCATTCCAGTTGCAGCTGTCAGCCCTGCTGGTTTATTTATCATTAATTCAGGGTCATTTACAGATATTGTTGCCAGACTATTTGGGTCAACCATTACCATTTTAATATGTCTTACTTCATCTGTAATTACATAGTTAATAGTTACTTCTGAAGCTGTTCCTGCTGTTGTATTTACTGCAACTATTGGTACTGATCTGTTTTTTGATACAAATATTCCTTCATAATCAGAAATTTTTCCACCATTTGTTTTTAGTATTCCTACTGCTTTTGCGCAATCTTGCGGAGATCCTCCACCTATAGAAATAATAGAATCACAACTTTCTGAATTAAATTTATCAAGTCCATCATGACAGTTTTTCATTGTTGGGTTTGGCTGAACTTCATCAAATATCGAAAATTCAACTTTTTCTTTTTCTAATACATCAGTTATTTGTTTTACAACTCCCAAATCATTTAAAACCTTATCTGTTACGATTAAAACTTTTTTTAACCCAAGATTTTTAATTTCTGTTCCAATCTCTTTTACTGCTCCTGGTCCAACTAAATTAAGAGCTGGCCAATACATTCTTCTTACTGATAGCATAAATCCTCCTTGTATGATTGTGATTTTTTTATTTTAATTTCTCTTGAAAATGAAAGGAACTACTGTTCCTTTCTAATTAAATATTATTGACGAAATCACAGGGGGTTAAGCGTCCAACGCTTATTTTGGGCATACTAAATAAAAAATAATTGTATTAAATCTTTTCACATAAATATCATTAGTGTGTGCGTATATTTTTTAGGTATTCAGTAAGGTAAAACATGCTTTAAAACTAATTTCCAGAGTTTTAATTATTTTTCATGTATGCCCATTTTATTACCCTAAATATTTTTCATCTAAAGTTACTCCAAAAGCTTTTGCTAAATCTCTAAAGTTATCTGATGTGATTGTTTGTTTCTTTCCACCCATTGATAATACTTTTACTAAGATTTCTGCTGATTTTTCTGCTGTATCCATTAATCCAAATGTTAAATCAAGGGTTTCTCCTGAACAGAAAGTTCCGTGATGAGCCCAAATTACTACATCATGTTCTTTCATAAGTTTTGATGTTTCTATTCCTATTTCTGCTCCTCCCGGAACCATCCAAGGAACTATTCCTACACCACTTGGGAATACTACTGGACACTCTGTTGCCATTTCCCATAACTCTCTTGTAAATACTTTTCCATCTAGAGGAAGTACAAAAGTAAGAGCTATTAAGTTTGTTGTATGAGAATGCATTATTACTCTGTGAGCACCCTTTGTCGCTTCTTTTTTTACTGAATGACTAAGCAAATGAGACGGTAATTCACTAGTTGGTTTAGCTCCATTTTCAAGCCCCCAAACTACTTTATAGTTATCTCCTGTTGCATCAATAACAATGATTCCTACATTTTCACTTGGCTCAACCGAAATATTTCTGATGTATTTTCCGCTTCCAGTTACAAGGAAATATTCATTTGAAAGATTAGCTACATTGATTCCTATAGCTTTCCATTCTCCTTTATCACAAAACTCAGCTTTAATTTCGTTTAAAAAAGCATCTTCTATTCTATAAGTGATGTTTCCACCATTTCTTTCATGCCAACCTTTTTCCCAAGCATCATCTGTCATTTTTGTAAATTCTTTTAATAATTTTGAATCTTCAATTCTCATAATTATCTCCCTCTTTTAGCTAAAACTTCTGTTTCATATTTTTTAACTTCTGCTACCCACTCTTCTTTTACTGGTACATTATTTATTTCACAGAAATAGTTCCAAATATCCCCTACTGGATAAGTTTTGAACTCTTCTAACATTGCTAATCTTTCAGTAAAGTTTCCTTCATCTTGTAATTTTCTTAAATATTCATTTGGCAATAATAAAGCATTTAATAAAGCTTTTTGCATATTTCTTGTTCCTATAACCCAAGCGGCAATTCTATTAATACTTGCATCAAAGAAATCTAATCCAATTATTACTCTGTCTAGTGCATCATTTCTTACTATTTCTTTTGCAATTTCTTTTAATTCATCATCTAAAATGATTACATGGTCTGAATCCCATCTTACTGGTCTACTTACATGTAAAGCTATTTTTTCATTAAATACTAACATTGCAGGAATTTTATCTGATATTACTTCTGTTGGGTGATAATGTCCAGCGTCCATAAGTGATATTACATTTTCCTTAGTTGCTGCATAATTTAAATAGAATTCGTTAGAACCTACTGTATAAGATTCTGCTCCTATTCCAAATACTTTTGATTCAACAGTATCAATATTATATTTAGGGTCTATTTTTTCAGCGAAAATTTCATCTAATGATTCTTTTAATCTTTTTCTTGGGCCAAGTCTATCTGTAGGAATATCTTTGTATCCATCTGGAACCCAGTGATTTGTAATACAAGTTTGTCCAAGTTCTTTTCCGAAATATTCAGAGATTTTTCTTGAAGCTTTACCATGTCTAACCCAGAAATCTCTAATATCTTTATTTGGATGAGATAGAGTTAATCCATCTGCCGAATTTGGATGAGAGAAGTTTGAAGGATTAAAATCTAATCCAAGTCCTTGCTCTTTTGCCCATTTTACCCAGTTTGCAAAATGTTCAGGTTTAATTTCATCTCTTTCTACAGCTACTCCATTAGTTTCTGCATATATAGCATGTAAGTTTACTTTATGTTTTCCTGGAATCATTGATAAAGCTTTTTCCAAATCTTTTCTTAATTCTTCTGGTGTTCTTGCTTTCCCTAGGTAATTTCCTGTAGCTTGAATCCCTCCTGATAAAGCATTTTGACTTACTTCAAAACCAGTAACGTCATCACCTTGCCAACAATGAACTGATATTTTTGTATTTTTTAATTTTTCTAGGGCTTCTTCAACATTAATTCCCCATTTTTCAAAATCTTTTTTTGCCTGTTCAAATCTTGCTTTTACTGACACTTGCGCCTCCTATTAACATTAATTTGGATTAATTTTTTTGAAAGTAGAATTTGAAATATGCTGTTATTCCAAACTCCGCTTTCTTGTGGTTTTCTATATTTCCAATTGTTTTGTAACCTAAGCTTTAAATGTTTCTATATCAAAAGATTTTCCTATAATTTTTCTGGCTTCCGATATGTCTTTTATTTCTGAGTTTCCAATCATTTGAGTAACAATATTTCCTATTGCAGTCGCTTCTATCGGCCCTGCATACACAGTTTTTCCTGTTTGTTCAGCTATCATTTGGTTTAGAAGGTTATTTTGACATCCACCGCCAAAGACATTAACACTTTCATATTTTGTTCCGGTAAGTCTCTCGATTTCATTCACACTTTCTCTGTAGCCTTTAGACAAGCTATTAAACACACAATAAGCTATTTCTCCCAGTAATACAGGGAATTGCTGACCTTTTTCTGTGCAAGCTTTTTTAATTTCTTGTATCATACTTTTAGGTTTTAAAAATCTATCATCATTAACATCTATTGTTGATTTAAAATATGTTGATAATTTTGCTGCTTCTACTATTTCAGCAAAAGAGTGTGCATTTCCAAAATCTCTTCTAACTTCTTGTATTATCCATAATCCCATTATATTTTTAAGGAATCTGTATTTATATTCTGCTCCACCTTCATTTGTAAAATTGCAAGCTAGTGAATCTGATTTAAAATTTGGTTCCGATAGTTCCACTCCCATAAGTGACCAAGTTCCCGAACTCATAAGGACTGTTTTTCCGTCCGTAATTGGAGATGCTATAAAGGCTGAACCTGTATCATGAGTCGCTGGAGCTATTACTTCCATATCAAATCCAAACTCTTCTACAAGTTCTTTTCTTAAATTTCCAAGTTTTTCTGACGGAGTTACTATCTTTTTAAATATATCTGTTTTTATTCCCAGTTTTTCTATTAATTCAAAATCCCATTCTTTTGTCTTAGCATTAACAAGTTGAGTAGATGTTGCGTTAGTATACTCGTTTACTTTTACTCCTGTTAAAAGATAATTAATGTAATCTGGTATCATCAAAAAATCCTTTGCTTTTTCAAAGTATTCAGGATTTGATTTTTTAATTGCCATTAATTGATATACAGTATTAAATTTTTGAAATTGTATTCCTGTTTTTCCATAAAGCTCTTCTTTTGGAATAAGGTTAAATACTTCATCCATAATTTTATCTGTTCTGCTGTCTCTGTAAGCAACACTGTTTCCAATCAGTTTTTCCGACTCATCTAAAAGAACAAAGTCAACTGCCCAAGTATCGATTCCGAAAGCCACAGGTTTAATTCCTCTTTTGCCACATTCAACTATTCCATTTTTTACTTGATTCCATAAATTTTCTATATCCCAACAAATTTGTCCATCTTTCTCAATAAGTAGATTTTCAAATCTGTATATCTCTTCCAGTTGAAGTTTTCCATTTTCAATCCACCCCAAAATATGACGACCGCTAGAAGCTCCTATATCAACTGCTAAATAGTAATTCATTTTTCACCTCGTTTTATTCTCTTTTCATATGATGATTATATTTCAAATTTATATGTTTTTTAATATCCGAGTTTGTCTTTTTACCGTCCTATTTTGCAAAAATAAAAAAGAGTCAGATTTATTTTCTCTGACCCTGTTTCTATAAACTTAATTTAGACTTACTAAAATTAGAAGCTTTTTTTAATTTGTGGTTTACGCAGTCACCTAACACTTCATAATTTTATTCCCATGATACACTAAATATTTAATTTAAGAGCTTTTTACAGACTGAATTATAGAACTCTTCAACTTATTGAGCAACTTTAATATTACTTAACATATTTATATAAATATTAAATTAGACTTTTTTTAATTTTCAATGTAGTATATATTAATTCCTCGGAACTCTTAAGAAAAAGGAGATACTCATGTTAAATATAATCAAACAAAAGATAAAAATTTTTTTTTACTAAAGAAAATTGGGGCACCACTACACATTCCCTTTTTAGCTGCTTCTTGCATGGGAATTCCTCTAGCAGTTGCTATATATTTTAATAATATTAAAGCTGGATTAACCGCTTCTTTAGCAGCACTAATAGTTGTATACTTCCCTTTGTTTGCGCCTACCTCTGAAAGAATCGTTACCCTCTTGGCTTGCTCTTTCACTTTTATAATTTCATATGCCATTGGAATTTTATTTAGTTTTAATCACTTAATTTCTTCTATTATTTTTGGAATTTTTGCTATGGTAGTTCATTGGTTATCTTCTTACTTAAAGCTGAAACCACCCAAAAGTTTTTTCTTTATAATGATTGCTGCAACAGCAAGTTGTATACCACATAATGTGCATAAGATTCCAGAAAATATTGGATTGTTGGCTCTAGGAGCTATTTTCACAAGTTCAGTAGCCTTTTTTTATAGTTTAATTATTAATAGAAATAAAAAATCTATAAATTCAGGAACTATATCTATTCTATTAAAAAAAAATAGATATACTGATTTTATTGAATCAGTTATACTAGGACTTTTTATGTTTATATCTTTGGAATTAGGATTTTTACTAAAAATAAATAATCCTTATTGGATTCCAGTTTCTTGTTTAGCCGTTATGCAAGGAGCAACGAAATCCCACATATGGCAAAGAGTTATACAGAGGATTATTGGAACTTTTATAGGATTAGGATTATGCTGGATTATTTTGTTGTTAGTAAAAAAAATATGGATTATTTGTCTTGTTATTGTTATTTTACAATTTATTTTAGAAATATTAGTACCTAGAAATTATGCTGTAGCAGTAATTTTTATTACTCCTTTAACTATACTTCTTACAGAAGCTTCCAATCCTTTAATTAATAACCCAAATATGTTTATATCTATAAGGTTTTTTAATACCTTATTAGGAAGTTCTATTGGAGCAATCGGTGGCTGGGTAATTTATCACGAAAAAATACACTATAATGCCATTCAAAGAATAAGAAAATCAAAAAAATAGGCTATGTTCCATTTAATCTATACCCCTTGTCAAGGACAAATAAAAAAAGACTAGGCTAACTTTAAAAGATGATTTCTGTATTGAACAGGAGTCATCTTTTTTAAATTCCATTGGCATCTGTATTTATTGTAATACTTC
>JAGNSM010000061.1:3306-13899 GCA_017988045.1 Fusobacteriaceae bacterium | reverse complement strand
AAAATTAAATTAAAAAAATATAGGAGGATTACCTTAAAATGGCAGTAGAAATCAAAAAATTGCAAAACTCTAATGTTGAGTTTGTTATTACACTTGAAGGTGCAGAAGTAAAAACAATGAGAACGAAAGTTCTTGGAAGCATAGCAAGAGAAGTTGAATTACCAGGATTTAGAAAAGGTAAAGCTCCTTTATCAACAGTAGAAGCAAAATTTGCTCACGCATTAAAAGAAGAAGTATCAGAATTAGTTTTAAAACAAAATTTTGAAACAATAATTAAAGAAAATGAATTAAAACCAGTTGATTATGTAAGAACAATGTCTGTAGAATTAACTGAAGATAAATTTGTAGGAACTTTCATAGTTGATGTTTATCCAGAAGTAACTCTTGGAGATTACAAAGGAATAGAAGCAACTAAAGAAGAAGCAAAAGTAACTGAAGATGCAGTAAATGCTGAAATTCAAACTCTATTAGATAGAGGGGCAAAATTGGTAGAAGCTGAAGAAGGATACAGAGCTCAATTAGAAGATACTGTAACTTTAGATTTTGAAGGATTTGTTGATGGAGTTGCTTTTGAAGGTGGAAAAGCTGAAGCTTATGCACTTCAATTAGGAAGTAAATCATTTATAGATACTTTTGAAGACCAATTAGTAGGATATGCAGTAGGACAAGAAGGAGATATCAATGTATCTTTCCCTACAGAATACTTTAAAGAAGAATTAGCTGGAAAACCTGCTTTATTCAAAGTAAAAGTAACTGCAATAAAAAAATTAGCTAAACCTGTTTTAGATGATGAATTTGCAAAAGATAATGGTTTTGATGATTTAGCTGATTTAAAAGCTAAAAAAGCTGATGAATTAACAGTAAAAGAAAATAATAGAGTAGAATCTGAATTTAAAAATGCTATAATATCTAAAGTTATAGAAAATGCAAGTGTAATAATTCCAGAATCTATGATAATCAGAGAAATCAACAATAGATTAGCTGAATTTGAAAATAGCTTAAAACAACAAGGTGCTAATTTAGAAATGTACTTACAAATGTCTGGATTAAATATGGATGGAATAGTAGCTCAAATCAGACCAATGGCTGATGGAAGAGTAAGAAGAGATATAATACTTGCAGCAGTAGCAGCAGCAGAAGGAATAACTGTATCTGATGAAGAAACTGATGCTAAAATGGCAGATGTGGCAAAATTATATAACATGGATGCAGATAAATTAAAAACTGAATTAATAAAAGCTAAAAACTTTGAAAACTTCGTTGAAAACTTAAAAGTTGATATAGAAATTCAAAAAACTATTGATTTTTTAGTAGCAAACGTTAAATAATTGATTAACCAAAGGGGACAGAATAATTTCTGTCCTACTTTGCTATAAAAATAGGAGGCAAAAATATGTATAATCCTACGGTAATTGAGAATACGAGTAAAGGGGAAAGAGCTTTTGATATCTATTCAAGATTATTAAGAGACAGAATCGTATTTTTAGGAACAGAAATAGATGATTTAGTAGCAAACTCAATAGTAGCACAGTTACTATTTTTGGAAGCAGAAGATCCAGAAAAAGATATAATTATGTATATCAACAGTCCAGGAGGAGTAATCACATCTGGAATGGCTATTTATGATACAATGCAATATATTAAACCTGATGTACAAACTGTGTGCATAGGGCAAGCAGCTTCAATGGGTGCACTTTTATTAACAGCAGGAGCAAAAGGAAAAAGATTTGCCCTTGAAAATTCAAGAGTAATGATTCATCAACCTCTTGGTGGAGCTAGAGGACAAGCTACAGATATTCAAATACAAGCAAAAGAAATATTAAAAATGAAAGATATGACATCTGGAATTATTGCTAGACATACTGGTAAATCAATGGAAGATGTTTTGAGAGATACAGAGAGAGACAATTTTATGAGTTCTGATGAAGCTTTAGAATATGGTTTAATAGATAAAGTATACAGAGCAGGTACTAGAGGTGGAGAGAATGAGTAAAAAGAATGAACCTATTTGTTCTTTCTGTGGAAAAGGTGAGAGTGAAGTATACAAACTTATTCTAGGACCCAATGCAAATATATGTGATGAGTGTATAGATGCTTGTGACGAACTTATAGAAGAAGAGGGAGAAAGGTTAGAAGATTCTAACTTCGGAGATATAAATATACTTTCTCCAAAAGAGATAAAAGATAAGCTTGATGAATATGTAATAGGTCAAGCAGAGTCTAAAAAAACTTTAGCTGTAGCAGTTTACAATCACTATACAAGAATCAGACATTTTGATAACAAAAAAGAAGATGACGTAGAGTTAGCAAAATCTAATGTTTTACTTATTGGACCTACAGGAAGTGGGAAAACATTACTTGCTCAAACTTTAGCTAGAATACTTCATGTACCTTTTGCTATTGCAGATGCTACAACTTTAACTGAAGCTGGATATGTGGGAGATGACGTAGAGAACGTACTTGTAAGACTTATTCATGCAGCAGATATGGATATTCATGCAGCAGAAAGAGGAATTATCTATATAGATGAAATAGATAAAATAGCAAGAAAATCAGAAAATGTAAGTATTACAAGGGATGTTTCTGGAGAGGGAGTACAACAAGCACTTCTAAAAATTATAGAAGGAACTGTAGCAACTGTTCCACCTCAAGGAGGAAGAAAACATCCTCATCAAGAACTTTTAGAGATTGATACAACTAATATACTATTTATAGTTGGAGGAGCTTTTGAAGGACTTGAGAAAAAGATAAAAGATAGAACATCTAAGAAATCTATGGGATTTGGGGCAGTAATTGAAGAAAAAGAAGTAGAACAAGGTATATTACTTCAAAAAGTTATGCCTGAAGATCTTGTTAAACATGGACTTATACCTGAATTAATAGGAAGACTTCCAATAATAACAACTTTAGAGAATCTAGATGAAGAGGCTTTAATCAAAATATTAAAAGAGCCAAAAAATGCTCTTATAAAACAATATCAAAAGTTCTTTGAATATGAAGATGTTCAATTAGAATTTAAAGATGAAACATTAGTAAAAATAGCTAAAGAAGCTATAAGAAGAAAAATAGGAGCTAGAGGATTACGTTCTATAATGGAAGCTCTTATGCTAGATCTAATGTATGAAATACCATCAAGAGATGATATAAAAAAAGTTATAATTACTGAAGAAGCATTAGAGAATAGGGAAAAAATAGAGTTTGTATTAAAAAAAGGAAAAAAGCTTCTAGAAACTAAATAGGTTTTACAAAAGGGAGTGATTATATGAATAGAGCAGCATTTATTCCTACTAGGGATTTAATAGTCTTTCCAGGGATAATAACACCACTTTTCATAGGTAGAGAAAAGTCAGTATCAACTTTGGAAAAAGCAATGTTAGAGGATAACACACTAGTTCTTTTTATGCAAAAAGATGCTAAAGATGAAGATCCGAAATTGCCTGAAGGGGTACATGAAATTGGAGTAGTAGTAGGAATTCTACAAACTTTAAAAATGCCTAATGGAAATATTAAGGTGTTGGTAGAAGCAAAACAAAGAGTTAAATTATTAAATGTTATAGATAGTCCAAATTATCTTGAGGCTGAATATGAAGAGCTGAATCCAGTAATGGTTGACGAAGAAACTGGAGAAGCCCTAAGAAGAAAAATAGTTGGAAGTTTTGAGAAATATTCGAAGCTTACAGGTAAAATACTTCCTGAACTTATTCAAAATCTTAAAGAGATAAAAAACATTGAAAAAGTATTAGATATTATAGCGTCTAATCTTATTATACCTTTTAGTCGTAAACAAGAACTATTAGAAATAATAGAGATTGAAGACAGAGCTTATAAAGTGTTAGAAGTTATAGAAAATGAAGTAGAGATAGCAGGAATTGAAAGAGAGATTGATTCTAAAGTAAAAGAAAAAATGAATAATCTTCAAAAAAACTACTATCTTAAAGAAAAAATTAATACCATAAAAGAAGAGATAGGTGAAGGTTCTACAGAGAATGACGATGTAGCTGAACTTAGAGAAAAAATTAAAAGCACAAAGATAGAAGCTGAACTTCGTAAAAAACTTAATAAAGAAGTAGACAGACTTGCAAAAATGCCACAATTTTCATCAGAAGCAGGAGTAATACGTTCATATGTAGAGGCAGTTCTTGAACTACCTTGGACTAAAAAATCTAAAGAATCTTTAGATATCAAAAAAGCTAAGGAAATCTTAGATGATGATCATTATGGACTTGATATTATAAAAGATAGAATTTTAGAATTTTTAGCAGTAAAAACTCTTAACAAAGATATGAAAGGTTCTATTATATGTTTTGTGGGTCCTCCAGGAGTAGGGAAAACATCTTTGGCACATTCAATAGCTAGAGCTATGAATAGAAATTTTGCAAGAATTTCACTTGGTGGAGTTAGAGATGAAGCTGAAATAAGAGGGCACAGAAGAACGTATATAGGAAGTATGCCTGGAAGAGTTATAAAAGCTGTTAAAGAAGCTGGGACGAAGAATCCATTAATACTTCTTGATGAGATAGATAAAATGGCTATGGACTTTAGAGGAGATCCTGCTTCAGCTATGCTTGAAGTTCTTGACCCTAATCAAAATAAACATTTTGAAGATCATTACATAGACACAGCTTTTGATTTATCAGATGTGTTCTTTATAGCAACAGCTAATGATTTAAGCTCTGTTCCTGGTCCACTTAGAGATAGAATGGAAATAATATCTCTTAGTTCTTATACAGAGTTTGAGAAAAAGCATATAGCTAAAAAATATCTTTTACCAGCAGCTTTAGAAGAAACAGGACTTAAAAAATATAAAGTTACTCTTTCTGATGAAGCACTTATGAGAATCATCAATGAGTACACAAGGGAAGCTGGAGTAAGAAATTTAAGAAGAGAAATCACTAGACTTCATAGAAGAATAGCAAAATATATAATTGAAAATGATAAAAAAGTTATTAATATTACTTGTAATAACCTTGAAAAATACTTGGATAAACCTAAATATAGACCTGACAAACAAAAAGAGATGGCTCCTAAGATTGGAATAGTAAATGGACTTGCTTGGACATCTGTAGGTGGAACAACTCTTGAAGTACAGGCAATAAGAATGGAAGGGAAAGGAAAACTTACTCTTACAGGAAAATTAGGGGAAGTAATGAAAGAATCTGCAAGTGTCGCTTATTCTTATGTAAGAAGTGAAAGAGAGAAATTTGGATTAGAAGATAAATTCTATGAAAAATATGATATTCATTTACATTTCCCAGAAGGAGCAGTTCCAAAAGATGGTCCTTCAGCAGGAATAGCAATAACAACAGCATTGATTTCAGCTATTTCACATAGAGAAATAAGACAAGATATTGCTATGACTGGAGAAATAACTATAACTGGAGAAGTACTTCCAATAGGTGGAGTAAAAGAGAAAGTTATAGGAGCTCACAGAGTAGGAATAAGAGAAGTTATACTACCATTTGATAATGGGGTAGACGTAGATGAACTTCCAAAAGAAGTGAAAAAAGACGTTAAAATACATCTTGTAAAAACGTACTGTGATGTAGAAAAAATAGTTTTTAAAAAAGATTAATTTCTCAATAACTTAAAGAGGCTGACCAAGAGATAAAAATACTGTCATTTGGACAAATGAAATTTGGAGAAATCTCTGGATTTAAAGATTCTTAGATTTCTCACTAAAGTTCGAAATGACAGTATCTATTTTTAGGTTAGCCTTGGTTATTTTGTACTGATTCTCGGAGGTAGTATGGGATATATAGAAGAAATTAGGGTGCTTGTGGGACATAGACCTTTAATTCTTGTAGGTGCTTTGGTAATAGTAGTAAATGAGAAAAAAGAAATATTATTACAGCAAAGAACCTCTCCTTATGGTATATGGGGTATACCGGGAGGTCTTATGGAACTTGGAGAATCAGTAGAAGAAACAGGTAGAAGAGAGCTTTTTGAAGAAACGGGAATAACAGTAGGAAAACTTAATCTTATAGATATTTTTTCTGGTTCTGAA
Source organism: Fusobacteriaceae bacterium (assembly GCA_017988045.1). Lineage (GTDB taxonomy): Bacteria > Fusobacteriota > Fusobacteriia > Fusobacteriales > Fusobacteriaceae > JAFGUR01. The sequence continues at coordinate 7,895 of JAGNSM010000061.1, read as the reverse complement.
TATTTTGTAAAATGCGCAAATGGTGATGAATTTTATTCAGTAACAATGGCGTATTATTCAGATGAAATTATTAAAGGAAAACTTATTAATAATGAAGAAGAAGCTTTGGAGCTTAGATATTTTAAAATAGATGAGATTCCTACAGAAATGGTTAAAAGCCATAGAAAAATAATAGAAGTTTTTAGGAATATTTTGGTTAATGGTAATTAGTAGAGTTAAGAATTGAAATGAGGTAAAAAATGGAAATTAAACATGCAGATTTTGTGAAATCAGCAGTATATGAAAGAGATTATCCAGAGGCTTTGGATAAAATAGAATTTGCCTTTGTTGGGCGTTCAAATGTAGGGAAATCATCACTTATAAACAGTTTGACAGGAAGAAAAAAGCTTGCCAAAACATCAAAAACACCGGGGAGAACTCAGCTTATTAACTTTTTTTTGATAAATAAAGAATATAATTTTGTAGATTTACCAGGATATGGATTTGCAAAAGTTCCAATGTCTGTAAAAAGTAATTGGGGGAAAATAATAGGAGACTATCTAACAAGTCAACGTAAAAAACTTGTGTTTGTTCTTCTTGATATAAGAAGAGTGCCAAGTGGAGAAGATATGGAAATGCTAGAATGGTTAGCTCATTATGATGCAGACTATACTATTATTTTTACTAAATGTGATAAGCTTTCAAATAATGAGAAGTTTAAACAATTAAAAGAAATAAGAAAAAAACTGGAATTTAGAAATGAAGATGTTCTATTTTATTCAGCATTAACAGGATATGGGAAAAGTGAGCTTCTAGAATTTGTAGGAGAAGTAGTTAATGAAGAGATAGAAGATTATCATCCTACAGAAATCAGTTTTACAAATAAAAAGTAAGAAAGACTTGGTGTGAAAACCAAGTCTTTTTATTTTAGAAAATTAATTTTTATGCTTTCAAAAACTAATAATTTTTTATTTTTTAAGTTTATATAAATGAAAAAATAGAATTTTAAGTATAATAATGTATAGAAAAATGGAAAGAAGATGATAGAATGAAAAAACTAATAATTTTTTTAATTTTAATGATTAATATTTTTTCGGAATCAAAGAAAATACTGATTATAGGAAGCTATCATAAAGAGTATCAATTTCAGATAGAATATATTAATGAAATAAAGAATGTAGTTGGAAAAAACTATGATTATTTTAATTTTTATATGGATACAAAGCATATAAAAAAAGAAGAGTTTATAGGTAAATCTAATGAAGCCTTTGCTTATTATAAAAAATTAAATCCAGATTTAGTAGTACTTGGAGATGATAGTGCATTTTCTTTATTAAAAGATAGGTTTGCTAAAGAAACGGTTCCAATAGTGTTTTTAGGAATAAATAATAATTTGAGAAATTATTTTAAGATAAGACCGAATAATTTCACAGGAGTATTGGAAAGGCCACTTTATCAAAGGAACATTACTTTTATAAAGGAGTGCATTCCTCAATTGAAAAAAATATTGATTCTTTATGATAATAGTAATACTTCACAATTTATAGTTAAAGAAGCTTTTTCAGGGAAAAAAAGTGGAAAAATTTTGAATGTTGAGATGAATATAGTTAATACAGATTCATATGAGAAATGGCAAGATATAGTGCTTAATGAAAGTAAAAAATATGATGCTGTAGTATTAGGATTATATTCGACTCTTAGAGACAAGAATGACAAAGTTATCAACGAAAATTTTGTACTTCAATGGACATCTAAGAACATAAAAAAGCCTCTATTTGGAACTTGGTCATTCTCAGTGGGGAATGGAAAAACAATAGGTGGATTGGTATTAAGTGGTAAAAATCAAGGAAATGAAGCAGGGAAAATTATTAAAAAAATACTAGAAAAAAATAAAAAACCTATATCAATATATCCAGTAACTGCTTTAAATGGCGAATATTTATTAAGTCAGTTTGAGTTAAATCGTTGGAATATAGTTATACCTAACAAATATAAAGAACAAGTAAAATTTGTTGAATAGAAATAATTGTGTTAAAGAGAATAGATAATATATGAAATAGATAAGAATATTCATGGAAATGATTTTGTATTGACAAAAGAGCATTGATTCTGCTATTCTACCTTGATGAAAAAGAAAATTAAGGAGAAACTATGAAGAAAAAAGATTATTTAATATTAGGATTTGCATTATTTTCAATGTTTTTTGGAGCTGGGAATCTTATATTCCCACCAACATTAGGATTAATAGCTGGGAAAAGTTGGTTTGGAGCTTTAGCAGGATTTTTGACAACAGGAGTAGGGCTAGTATTTTTAGCTATATATGCTTTGACAAAAACAGAGGGTTCAGCTTTTAAGTTTGGAGAAAAAGTATCAGGAAAGTTTAGTTTTGTATTTAATTCATTGATAATATTGGCAATTGGACCGCTACTTGCTATGCCAAGAACAGGGGCAGTTACTTATGAAATGGCAATTCAACCGTTTATGCCAAATTTCAATCCTTGGATTTTTCAAGCTATTTATTTCGGATTAACAATTTATCTAGCAATAAAACCATCAAAAATGATGGATAGATTGGGAGAAATTTTAACTCCGATTATACTTGGAACAGTTGCGCTGATTATAGGTGTAGGGCTTTTCAAGTCTTTCGGTCATGTAGATACTTCAGTTGCAATAAATAACTCTTATTTTAGAGGATTCCAAGAAGGATATCAAACTATGGATGCCATAGGAGCTATCATAATGGGAGTAGTTGCCATTGATGCCATAAGAGCAAGAGGAGTTAAGAAAGAAGAAGAAGGTAAAACTGTGCTTATTACAGCAGGAATTGCTGGGGTATTGCTTGCATTAATATATGGTGGGTTAATGTTCTTGGGAGCTAAATCTGGTTCTGTGTATGCAGGACAGGAGATTGGGAGAACAGCTCTTTTAAGTGGATTAGCAACACTTACATTGGGAACAGCAGGAAAAGTTGTATTAGGACTTTTGGTTGCAAGTGCATGTCTAACAACATCAGTAGGACTAGCAGCTACAGCAGCGAATTTCTTTAGCAAACATACAAAAATTAAATATGGAACTGTCGTTATAGTTTCATCAGTAATAAGTTTATTTATTGCAAATTTTGGAGTAGATAAAATAATAAAAATATCTGTACCATTACTTGTAATTATGTATCCAATAGCTATGGTTCTTATAGTACTTAATAGTTTTTCAGAAAAGTTTAAAGTAAGAGGAACTTACATAGGTGGAGCAATAGGAGCAGGAGCAATAGGTCTTATTGAGGCATTGAATTTTTTAGGTGTAAAAATGGATGCAGTCAATAAAATATATAGCTTAATACCTTTATCAAAATCTGGATTTGCATTTATAGTACCTGCAATACTTGGAGCAATTATCTTTACTTTTATAATCAAAGAAAAAGTGTAATCTTGACAAAAGCTTTGAAATTTGGTATTCTATCATAAAGTATAAATGGAGGTTTATTATGTTAAAAGTCGTGGAAGTCAGAAGAAATAGTAAAACTATATAAGAACTTTCTGGCTATAAATTTGACTTTTTACATTTAAACTGATATAGAGTTTAATAGCCGAATTGTTTCGGCTTTTTTTATTGTTTTGGATATTGGATAAAACCGTGGCTTTCGCAGCCACCTTGCGCCAGCAGCGGTTGCTGGACACCTCGAAAATCAATTAGAAATTTTATAGGGGATTAAACGTCCCACGTTTACGAGGTTTGGACGCGTAGTCCAAGGTTGCGTATTTATTGTAATTAAAAAAATATAATCATATAGGAGGATTAGCTATGAGCGAACTGAATAAGACATATTCGCCGAAAGAGATTGAAGACAAATGGTATAAAACTTGGGAAGAGAAAAAATACTTTGCCGCTAAGGTAGAAGAGGGTAAAGATAATTATAGTATAGTAATTCCACCACCAAATGTAACAGGAATACTACATATGGGACATGTTTTGAATAACTCGATTCAAGATACATTAATTAGATGGAAAAGAATGAGTGGAAATAATACTTTATGGATGCCGGGAACGGATCATGCAGGAATTGCTACTCAAAATAGAGTGGAAAGAAGACTTGCTGAATCAGGACTTAAAAAAGAAGATCTTGGTAGAGAAAAATTCATAGCTGAAACTTGGCAATGGAAAGAGGAACATGGAGGGATTATTACTAATCAGCTTCGTAAATTAGGTGCTTCTCTTGATTGGGATAGAGAAAGATTTACTATGGATGAGGGACTTTCTGAATCTGTAAAAGAAATATTTATAAAACTTTATAATGATGGATTAATTTACCAAGGGGAATACATGGTAAACTGGTGTCCAAGATGTGGAACAGCCCTTGCAGATGATGAAGTTGAACATAAAGATAAAGTTGGAAAAATTTGGGAGATTAAATATCAAATAGAAGGAACAGAGGAATTTCTAGTTGTTGCCACAACTAGACCAGAAACTATGCTTGGAGATACTGGAGTAGCAGTAAATCCTAATGATGAAAGATATAAAAATTTAGTAGGGAAAAATGTAATACTTCCTTTGATGAATAGACCTATACCTATAGTTGCAGACGAATATGTTGATATGGAGTTTGGAACTGGAGT
>JAGNSM010000061.1:0-3206 GCA_017988045.1 Fusobacteriaceae bacterium | reverse complement strand
TAGCAGTAAATCCTAATGATGAAAGATATAAAAATTTAGTAGGGAAAAATGTAATACTTCCTTTGATGAATAGACCTATACCTATAGTTGCAGACGAATATGTTGATATGGAGTTTGGAACTGGAGTAGTAAAAATGACTCCCGCCCATGACCCTAACGATTTTGCTGTAGCTGAAAGAACAGGACTTGCAACAATAAACATATTAACACCAGACGCAAAAATTAATGAAAATGGTGGGAAATACGTAGGAATGGACAGATTTGAAGCAAGAAAAGTTATTTTAAAAGATTTGGAAGAATTAGACTTATTAGTATCTACAAAAGACCATAATCATGCAGTTGGAGAATGTTACAGATGTGAAACTGTAATAGAACCTAGAGTTTCTAAACAATGGTTTGTAAAAATGAAACCTCTTGCAGAAAAAGCTCTTGAAGTAGTAAGAAATGGTCAAATAGAAATAAAACCTAAAAGATGGGAAAAAGTTTACTATAACTGGCTTGATAACATAAGAGATTGGTGTATCTCTAGACAAATTTGGTGGGGACATAGAATACCTGCGTATTATGGACCTGATAACTTTATATTTGTAGCTAAAAATGATGAAGATGCAAAGGCACAAGCGTTTAAACATTATGGAAAAGAAGTGGAATTAAGACAAGAGGAAGATGTACTTGATACTTGGTTCTCATCAGCTTTATGGCCTTTCTCAACTATGGGATGGCCTGAAAAAACAAAGGAGCTAGAAGCTTTCTATCCAACATCAGTAATAGTTACAGGAGCAGATATACTTTTCTTCTGGATAGCTAGAATGGTAATGATGGGTATGTACGAAATGAAAGAGATTCCTTTCAAAACTGTTTATCTTCACGGAATAGTTAGAGATGAACAAGGAAGAAAAATGTCGAAATCATTAGGGAACTCTCCTGACCCATTAGACTTAATAGAAACTTATGGAGCAGATGCAATAAGATTTACAATGCTTTATAATACTTCTCAAGGGCAAGATGTTCATTTCTCTGAAAAATTAATAGAAATGGGAAGAAATTTTGCTAATAAAATATGGAATGTTTCTAGATTTGTACTTATGAATCTTGAAGGATTTGACATAAAATCAGTAAATAAAGATGAATTAGATTTCCAATTAGTAGATAAATGGATATATTCAAGACTTAATGAAACTATCCAAACTCTTAACAACAAATTAGAATCACATACTCTTGATGAAGGGGCTAAAGCAGTTTATGAGTTTTTAAGAGGAGATTTCTGTGATTGGTATGTTGAGATAGCTAAATCTAGATTATATAATTCTGATGATGTAGTGGCTAAGAAAACAGCTCAATATGTATTATGGAATATTTTAGAGCAAGGATTAAAACTTCTTCATCCGTTTATGCCATTCTTAACAGAGGAAATTTGGCAAAAACTTGGAGCTGAAGGAGAAACTATAATGCTTTCTGAATTCCCTAAATTTGACCAAACAAAGGTAGATACAGTTTCTGAAAACGCATTTATCTATGTACAAGAGCTAGTAAGTGCCATAAGAAATATTAGAGCTGAAATGAATGTTTCTCCAGCTAAAGCTATACATTTAGTATTAAAATCTGTTGATGAAATAGAACTTGAAACTCTTGAAGCTAATAAAGGATTCTTATGTTCTCTTGCAAAAGTAGAAAAATTAGAGTTTGGGAAAGATATAGTTAAACCAGAAGGGGCAGGATTCAGAGTAGCAGGTAAAACGGAAGTTTATGTTCCACTTGCTGATTTACTTGATGTAGAAGCTGAAATAGCTAAAATCAAACCTCAAATAGAAAAAATTAAAAAAGACCTTGAAAAAGTTCAAAATAAATTGGCTGATGAAAAATTTACATCAAAAGCACCAGCTCATATACTTGATAGAGAAAGAAAAATTGAGGCAGAATACCTTGATAAATTAAATAAGCTAGAAGAGAATTTAAAAGCTTTTAGTAAATAACTTATAAAGATACTGGCATTGCCAGTATTTTTATTTTTTGCTCTTAATCAGAATCGATATAATGAATACAACCTATATAAAAAAAGAATGTTTTCTGAAAGTGAACAAAATTAATGTGAAATTTACTTTTTAAGGATATTAAAGGCAGAAACGATAAAAAACATATAGAGATTTTGACAATTTTAAGGTATGCTGTCTAATAAGTAGAAAATAGAAAGGAAGTAGAAAATATGAAAATAAAAAGTAAAATAGTATCATTAGTTTTAGTTGCAGCTATTGTACCTATACTTATTATGGGTATTAGTAGTTATATCTTAGGTTTAAAAACATCCCTGAGAACAACAGAAATATTTTATCAAGGAGCATTAAATCAAGGGGCCAGTTCTTTTAACAGTTACTTTAGTTCTGTTAACAAAAAATTAGGATTGTTCTCTAAAGATTATGCCTCAACTTTAGATAAAAATTTAGATACTCAAATTCTTGTAAATAATTTGGGAGAGGGAGAGGAAACTTATATAAATTCTTATATAGGAACTGCAGACAAAAATTTTGTAATATACCCTCAGCAAGCTATGCCAGTAGGATATGACCCTACTGCAAGACCTTGGTATAAAAGTGCATTAGGAAAAGAATTTACTATAAGCGAGCCTTATGAAGATGCCAATACAAAGCAATATATGATTTCTGTGGCAAAGGAAGTTAAAGTTAATGGACAAACTTTAGGAGTTGCATCTATTGATATCGACTTTGCTAAACTTAATAGTTATATAGAAAATATTCATACAGGAAATAGAGGGTTTATAGCAATTATAGATAAAACAGGACTTATACTTTTCCATAATAATAAAGAGTTAATGGGAAAAAACTTTGGAGAAGTTTATAACAAAGAATATTTAGACAATGTGTTATCTAACGAGAAATTTGAACAAAAAATACCTAAAGACAAGATAATGACTTTTAGTAAAAATATAGAAGGCTCTACATTATTTTTGGTATTAGGAAGATCTGAGGTAGATGTAATAAAAGATTATGCTTCTACTAGAAATATCAATATAGGAATCCTTGTATTTGCAGTATTAGTTTCATTATTAGCATTAGTAGTTACAAATAAAAGTATAATTAATCCTATAAATAGCTTTGGAAAAATATTTAAAAAAGGTACAAATGGAGAATTAAATGAGCAAATACATCTGACATCAAAAGATGAGTTGGAAGATTTGGCAAATGACTATA